>CAMYLH010000005.1 GCA_947259065.1 uncultured Desulfobacterales bacterium | reverse complement strand
GGGCTGCCGATCAGATAGTCCGTCGCTGCTTGCTGGATTCCCTCAATTACCGTTTCCGTCGGCTTGATATCATATAGAAGATAAAACGGTGTGGCCGACTCCGGCCACACGATAAGGTCCGGGCGCTGGTTTATTATCGATGAGGACAAGCGATGGTATTTATCAACGGTGTCTATCTGAAAGGCAGGGTCCCACTTTACTGCCTGGTCGATGTTGCCCTGAACAACGGCGATGCGGGTTTTGGGAGAGATTGCAATGATATGATCGATCGTTTTCAGACGCCAATGGCCGTATGACCAACACAGAGCGATTCCCAGGATTAAAGCGGTGATTGCGCCCATTACCAGGCGTTTGGTAATTTCTGCGTCCTGCCACCTCCTTTTGGTGAAATATAGCAAGGTGATAAAAACAGCCCCATTGACAAAGGCGATTAAAGCCGACAGACCGTATACGCCCAATATATCCGAAATCTGGATGAGTTGCAAACGGTTAACCTGGGAGTACCCCAATAATTCCCAGGGAAACCCCGAGAATAAAAAGGAACGCAAATATTCCAGTGCCACCCATAACAATGGAATCATTACCAGACACTGCACCGGTTTTTTCCCGACTTTGGACAAGCCTGCCGTGAATGATGCCAGAAAAAGTGCTAGAACTGCGGCAAATAGAAACAAGACCGAAATACTCAAATATGCCGGCAGATACCCGTAGGTTCGCATGACGGGAACCAGCCAGTACAACAGCGTGAGAAAATGAACCAGACCGGTGATAAACCCCAGACGAAAACCGGCGCCGGCCGGTTGATCTTTTAGGGCATATAAAAGCGGGACGAGTGCAAACCAGGCCAGCCAGTCCAATCCTATTTTGGGGAAGGCTCCCGTCAGCAGCAGGCCGCTCAAGGTCGCAATTAAGATATTTTTTTTTCTCGAGATCATTGTTTCTTAAAATTAGCCACTTGATACAATGATTACAGGTAAACGTCAAACGGGATTGAGGACCCTGTCAAAAGTTCGCAAGAAACTCTTTACACGTGGTAGTCGATTGATTATAAAAAATTTGGAACTCTAACCAATGGTGATAAGAAGTCGGTTATAAAAACATTGCAATATTTGATGGGAATTGAAATCGAGCCACTGAGCCCGGCAACCTAATCTGATTAATTTCCGCCTTTGTTAAGGAAAATATTCGATGAAACGCAATAAATTCATTATCTTATCTATTATATTGGCCTTGTCGCTGCCCTGTACCTATGGCGGATGCGTTCTTGTATTTAAGTCCGGTGACATTGAGAAGGAGAAAGACCCCGATAACAAGGAAACCTCAACGGTCTTTGCCGGTAGAACTTCCCAGGCCATCATCGATTCAATCAATGCAAATGATCTGTCGGGCGGCGCCTTTGGGGGCGGCATTACACGTTTTGAATCTGCAAGTGCAGGATTTAATCAAGATTTAATGGCGACCCAGATTGGCGCTTTTCGGCCATTAAGATTGCCTATGGTGTTAAAGGATTCGCTTCAAAAAGTTGAAATAACCTCCCCGGTAGCTGCCTTTTTTAAGCCGGTTGTTGAAAGCAGGAGTGGAACTTTAGAAAGCGGTTGTGGCGGAATACTGTCATATTCACTTGATTTTATTGAAAAATCCAGGTCGTTTAACGGCAGCTTTGTATTCGACAATTATTGTGATCACGGGATTACCATTTCGGGAGAAACGGATATCGATGGACGATATGAGGTAGATACCGGTGAATTCACATCAGCAAATTTTTCTTTTGACAATCTGTCAGACGGTCGCCTCACGCTGAAAGGTGAAATATCGCTGGACTTATTGCACCTGCCGATAACTGCAACCTTCTCGGCCTACAGTAAAAACATTGAATCCGGGCAGGTTTTTTGGATTAAAGACTACTCCATGAATATCACTGAATTCGTGGGGTATATAGAAATAGAGATTTTCGGCGTATTTTATCATCCCGATCATGGCTACGTAAACTTATCCACAACCGAGCCTTTCATTGTGCATCATGAAGACACCTGGCCGACATCCGGTCTGCTCGGTATGAAAGGGGAAAAGAATACCCAAGCTGAATTATGGGCGTTGGATCAGTTGACCTGTTCGGTTAAGGCCGATACGGACGGCAATGGTGTTTTCGATTGGAATTCAGGGATTTTAAATTGGAAGGAGTTCTAATATGAACATTACATTTTACGGTGCTGTTCGAGAAGTCACCGGTTCCATGCATCTATTGACCACTGAACATGATCGCATTTTGCTGGATTGTGGTATGTTTCAGGGACGCCGAAAAGAAACGCGAGAAAAGAACGCCGTCATGCCGTTTGACCCCCGGATATTGACCAACGCGGTGCTTTCCCACGCGCATATCGATCACTCCGGCCGCCTTCCGCTGTTGACCAAACACGATTTTTCCGGACGTATTATATGCACCCGGGCGACAGCGGCTGCCTGTGAATATCTCCTGCTCGATTCCGCCCATATCCAGGAATCGGATGCAAATTACCTGAACTATAAAACCGTTCGTTCCGCCCTGCAGAAGATGGAAGAATCGATAAAAGCAAAAAAAGGAGCCGACAGGATAAAAAAAATTTTGAAGAAAAGCAGTCGTAGACCCGATGTTGAAACCATCAATGAGTTGATGAACAGGTATCGCCTGGAAGGCGTCAGTCCGCTTTACACCATTGACGATGCACAGGCGTCCCTGTCCTTTTTCGATGGTTATCCTTACCGTCATCCGGTATCTATCGGACAAGAGATGACCTGCACGTTATACGATGCCGGCCACATTCTCGGCTCGGCCTTCACTTTGATCCGGGTTCGTGAAAACGGTCGCAATTTTACTATCGGCTTTACGGGCGATATGGGCCGGTTTGAAAAACCAATCATAAATGATCCGACCCTGAACTTTGATGAACAGGATCGGGATGTTGATTTGTTGATCATGGAAAGTACCTACGGGGACCGGCTGCATGAGCCGGTGGTGGACTTAAAACCAAGGCTCAAGCAAGTACTGGTGGACACTTATGATCGTGGCGGAACCATATTAATCCCATCATTTGCTTTTGGTCGCACCCAGGAACTGCTGTACGTGCTGCACGAGCTGTACAATGAGAATGTAGTGCCCCGTTTTCCGGTGTACGTTGACAGTCCTCTGGCCACCAGGATTACCCGGGTTTTTGCAGAGCACCCCGAAGTTTATGACCAGGAAACCCACCAGGCATTTCTCCAGCAGGGTGAAAACCCTTTTCAGTTTGACCAGGTTAATTTTGTCGGATCGGTTGAGGAATCCATGGCACTTAACCGGGATGAAACCCCCCATATAGTGGTGTCGGCATCCGGTATGTGTGAAGCCGGGCGCATTCTGCATCACCTGCGGTATAAAATTCACAATTCAAAAAATACCATTCTGATCGTCGGCTACATGGCACAAAACACCTTGGGACGGCGTATTCTTGAACAGGGTCAAGCTTATGAGACATCCGGCCGAAAGGGTAAGCCGCCCCTGTTGAGATTTATGAACAAAGAGTATCCACTCAAGGCGCGGGTGGTCAAACTGGGCGGATTCAGCGCCCATGCAGATAAAATCGAAATGTGCCGGTTTCTGCAGGAATCCAATTTGAAGATAAAACGCATCGCCTTGGTTCATGGCGAAGAAGATCAAACCCTTGCGTTTGCCGACGATTTAAGGAACGGCGGTTTTGCGGTGGTGGTACCCAGAAAAGGTGAGACGTTTTCGATAATTTAGGCCACTTTGTAAAGGTTCGCTGCTGAAAGGCACGGATTTAGTAAATATCTGCTCGCCGGTGCGATTTAAACGTCATAACTTTGACGACTATACGGCAGTCGGGCAGGAATTTAATCTTCTAAATCTAGTTTATTTATGTTTTTTTGCTTAAAATTAATCTTTTAGACGGATATTTAGAAAAATTGGAGTAAAAATTGCTTGCATTACTTTATCAGAACACGAAAATTGCAATTATAAGAAGCATTTGACCTTTTTTCAAAGATATTACTGCAATGCAAATTTTATTCTGGATGCCGGCGGTCATCATTATTTTACTGGTGGCCGCATTCAGGCATGTCTATCGAGAAAATGAGGAATATCGTCGGCGTAACACGCAAACGCGTCAGGAATTGCGATCCGTCAAATATCGATTAGATCAAATCAACCCGGATCAACAAAATGAAGCCATGAAGCGTGAAGAAACCGAAGAAAAGCTTCGCGGTTACCTGAACCTTTTGGACACCTTGATCAACACCATCCCCAATCCGATTTATTTTAAGGATGAATACGGCATCTACCGAGGCTGCAACAAGGCCTTTGCCAGCCGCATTCTGGGCATTCCCCGCGTCGAAATCATCGGGAGCAGATCTCAAGACTTGAGCGACCAGATTCCCTCGGAATTGGCGACCCTTTATCAACAAAATGAACGTAAAATGCTTCTGAAGGGCGGGGTTCAAAGTTTTGAGGCTGAAGTCCCCTGTAGTGGGGGCATCCGACGCGAATTCTTGTTCAGTATCGCGACGGTTAACCATGACGACGGTCACGGCCTCGGCAGCGTCGGCGTCATGCTGGATTTAACCGAAAAAAATCGCGCCACCCGCGATCGGTTACAAAAAGAAAAATTGCAGGGCGTTTTAGAAACCGCCGGTGCTGTCTGTCATGAAATGAACCAGCCGCTGCAGACGATTTTGGGCCACACGGAACTCTCGCTGGCCGGTATTTCCCCGGACAATCCGGCCTATTTGTCTTTAACCAAAATCAGCAAGCAAATCGATCGCATGGCAGAGATAACGCACAAACTTCAATGCATGACGCACTATGAAACCATGGATTATGACAGCAAAACCAAAATCATCGATATTCACAAGGCCTCATCCTTGTGATGTTTCGACATTGCGATGGTTAAACCGTGTCGGTTGAAACATCGCTCAACTTAGATTCAAGTTCATGGTACCGTAAAAAATCCACCTTACCGCCACTGCCCCTAGCTTAACTGCACTGCATCCTGCTGCTATTCCTCTCTAAAGGCTGTGACCACCCGGCAGCAGATCCCGCGGGATTCCAAACAGATTTATTCCAGCCGTGTCGAGGCGACCTTCGGATAATTCAACCTTTCAGATTTCGTATCACTCTTCAGGTGATTAAAGAAATCTGGTTAATCTGCGGGATCGGCGGAGTAAAAACGATAGCTTTTTAGGTTAAACTCATGTCCGATGTTGACATTCCTTTTGACACCTTCATCAAATTTTTGTATTAACCCGGGTAAAAGGCCATGATTGCTTATCATGAAATGAAGGAGAAAATCTATGGAAGATGATGGCATCGTCAACGAAGTAAAAACATCTATCAGCAACTCCACCTCTATTATTGGGACCATAAAAGCTCAAGAGCACCTGATCTTAAACGGCACCATCAAAGGTAACGTAGAATTAACGAATTATAACTTCTTTTTAGGGCCCAGTGGCAGAATAGAGGGTGAAGTCCAGGCACAGAACGTAAGAATCAGAGGGTATATGAAAGGGGAGGTTAAGGCAAAAGGAAAAGTTGAGATCACCAAGGAGGCGGATTTTTCAGGAAAAATTGAAAGCAAAAGCCTTTCGGTAGAAAACGGCGCTTACTTTAACGCATCCGTGAATTTGAATCAAAAATCCCCTGGTAGGTAGGCTTCGGATAACACCGCTGATCAGGGTAAATGCCCCAGGGTTTAAATCAGCTCCTTCTTTTCGTCATGAAACTCCGCCGCAGAATGCATTCGATTGTAATTTTGCCGATCGAACCAGGTAAGATACTCCCCTTGCGGGATGAAAAAGGCGCCTGAAGTGGTCGAATCCCATGAATAATCATCTCGCCCGCTTGTTTACTCAGCCCCATCCATGAGCTATATGAGAAAAAAAGAAAGAAACGGGAATACCCTTAACGGGGTATTGAATGATTGTTGGGAAATGCTCAGGCGCGGCGCGGCCCATTTCAATGATCCGTATCATTGGCCGGTCCTGGGAACAACCGCAAACACGGGTGTGAGTTTGCGCTGCGTGATCCTCAGAGAGTTTTTAATCCCGGGCCGGGTTTTATTATGCCACTCAGATGCCCGCGCCGAAAAGATACGAGAAATAGCCGGTTCTAGCAACGTGAGTTGGCTGTTTTATCATCCACAAAAAAAAATTCAGTTGCGAATATCCGGACACGCCACCTTACATGCAGATGATCAGTTCGCAGACGAACAGTGGGCTGCTGCCAAAGCGACCAGTCGTCTGAATTACTGCGCGATTCAGCCGCCCGGCACCCCCGTTGACGGTCCATCGTCCGGATTGCCCGATTTATTACGCCGTAAAGTTCCTGCTCTTTTAGACACTGAAAAATGCCGTCGTAATTTTATGGTCATCACCTGTCGCATCGATTCTATGGATTGGTTGGCTTTGCGGGTATTGGGAAACCGCAGAGCCCGATTCGATTGGGATGAAACCGGACTGAAAGCGAAATGGCTAATCCCATAATCCTACCCTGAATTTCCCCTAACGTTGCAACAATGGGATTTCCTGGTATGTGGCCCTATCGCATTCCATTCGATTTGACCCCATTTATCTGAGACACTATAATTAACAATAGTGAACTTTATCCCTGATAACCAGGATTTTGATGTTAGGATAAGATCTGCCTCCAATTAACGGTGGAAGCCCATGCTAATTCGACCATCTCAAAGAACTGATGCCCAATCCATGTCACGTATTTATGTGCAAACCTGGCAGGAGACCTACCTGAGTATCGTACCCTAGTGATTCGAACAATCCGTGTAATCTGCGAAATCTGTGGATCAAACTATCAGCGCCCGGCACCCACCATGCGGGCCAGCGATTGGGCCATGTTGTCAAGAAAGGCTTCATCCGGAATCGAAATGGTCATTCTAAGGCTTCCGTCTTCTTCCTTTTCCATGCAATCGCCCAGTTTGGACTTAAACGCACCGGTTAGTTGAGCGACCTCCCCGGATTGATCCTTGCCGGAAAGCATTTCACCGATAAAGGCAAATGCAGCTCCGACCAGTTGCCCGCCGGCGGCAGCGATCTTTTTCTTTCTTGCCAGCGCTTGCGCTTCATTTTCAACCCGCTCTTTCATACTTTCATCTTCGGCGGCCGCCGGTTTTTCACCCAGCAGGATCTCCAGCCGACGCTTCAATTCTTCCATGCCGGCCGCCATATCGACTTCCGCTGTTTCGGATTCAGGATCGAGCACCGCCAGCGAGAGTTCATGCTTGGCCGAAAGGGTGGCCAGAAGGTTTTCCTCCAGGGTATCTTTGGTCACCAGCAAAAACACCTGGACCGGCCGCTTCTGCCCCATTCGATGGGCCCGGCTGATGCGCTGTTCCAGCACGGCCGGGTTCCAGGGCAAGTCGACATTGATGACGGTATCGGCCGCCTGAAGATTGAGACCGGTGGCACCGGCATTGGTGGTGATAAAAAGTTTGCAATCCGGATCCTTTTGAAACTGATGCATCAGTCCCTGCCGTTTTTTCTGGGGTACGGAACCGTCCAGCCGGACATAATTCAATTTCTGTTTTTCCAGCAGAGGCTCGATCAGATTCAGCATGGTCGTCCATTCGGAAAACAGGACGATTTTACGGTTTTCTTCGGCCTGGAGCTGGTTTAACAGCTGGTCGAGCTCATCCAGCTTACTGGAATACCCCGGAGCCTGCTTGTCCACCAGAAAGGTGCTGTTGGCACACATTCTGCACATCAGCAGCGCTTTTTGAAGCCTGAGCAAATCCATTTCCGTCAGATATTTTTTATTGATAATGGTCTGGATTATTTGGCGGTGGCCTTTTTGCAAATCCAGCTGTTCCTCGGTGGGAGGGATTCTCAAAACCTGCGTGGTGCGCGGCGGCAGCTGTTTGATGACTCCTTTGCGGGTGCGGCGCAGCAACAGCGGTTCGAGTTCCGCCCGCAGTTCGTCAAGGTTCTTGTAACCCAGCAGCTTTCCTTTTTCATCGACTACCTTATGCCGGTTGAAAAACCGGAAGGCCGGTCCCAGCCGTCGGTCGTCGATAAATTCCACCACCGAGAAAAGTTCATCGATCCGGTTTTCAAGAGGCGTCCCCGACAGCACCAGGGCAAACGGGGATTTCAGGGCTTTGATCACACGGCTCGTTTTGGCCTCCCAGTTTTTAATGCGCTGCGCCTCGTCAAGGATAATCAGGTCCCAGTTGACCCGCTCGATAGACAAAAAGTCCCGCAGTACCTGCTCGTAGTTGCATATGGTGAAGAAGCTATCGCCGTCATATTGTGCCGGACGCTCTTTGGCGCTGCCCAGCACGAGTTGGCAGCTGCGATTGCTGAACCGTTTGATCTCGATGCGCCATTGGGATTTTAGGGAAGCCGGGCAGATCACCAGGACTTTGGAGACGGAGGCATGGCGGGACAGCAGTTCGGCCACACCGATACCCTGGATGGTTTTGCCAAGGCCCATGTCATCAGCCAGAACCGCCCGGCCGACGCCGGCAGCAAAGGCGATACCGTCCAGCTGGTAGGGAAGCAGTTCGGCATTCAGCAGGGTCTTGCGAAGGGGATGTTTTTGGGGGTCTTTACGGATTTCAGCGACCACATCGGTCATGCGTTCCTGAAACAGCTTTTGATTAATGTATTCTTCGGCATCCGGGTAAATGATCACCTCAGCACCGAGTCCTTCCACCCGGCGCATGCTTCGAATCAGTTTTTTTATATTTTGGATAGATTTTCCATTATACGAGGCAAGGTGCTTGGCAATCTCTGGAGATAAGTCCTTCGGAACCAGCATGCCAAGCTGCAGCCGTCTGCCGTACCTCAGGTACACACAAATGTCCTTGATTTCTGCAGGGGTTTCGCGGACGGCCTTTTTGAATTTTTTCCCGACTTTATCCAGGGCATGTATGATGTGTTTGCAGGTCCCGAGCGTATTTTTTCGGAAATCCGGGCAAGAACAGTAGGACTCCCCCGGCTGCCAGCCTCTCAGGGCAATTCGATAACTTTTTCCGGATGCATAACTGGTGATGATGTAGTCGGTCCATAGCTCATGAGGATTCATGGAATTTAAGCGCATTTTTTCTTTCTGCGCTTTTTCCTTGCGGTCGGACATCGCCTGCTTGATGAGGGCCGCCTCACTCAGGCTCTCCATAGGAACCCTTTCAGGCGGCGGTGCCGACAGCCCCAAAGAGAGTTTTTCCTCCAGGATCAGCGAAAGGGCCGCACCCTGATGCTCACAGGCAACGGAACAGGCACTGCATCCAATGTTCAGGCGCCGGGGTTTCATGGGGTCCAGGGCAATTTCAACCTTGGCGTCTGCCAGATCCAGTAGGAACCGTTTGTTGTTGAACGTTACCCGCTCGAACAGGTCGATGTCATATTTCCCGCCCGCCATTATCAGCCTTTTGCCTTGAGCGCCCAGTAGTTTGCAGGCCTGGTCATAAGAAAGATGAGACAGTTTATCCCTTAATGTGATCATGGTTAAAATTCCTTATTGCATGCTAGTCTGATACGGTTCATGTTTTAACAATCGTAGCATTCTAAAATGATGACTATAATTTACCTAATCAACCATTCAACCAGTAAACTATTCAACGAGGTCTGAATTAGCAAATTTACCGAGTCTACAATTAGCCTTTATGTCGCTTTGTGTCAACTTTTGAGTCCCGGACCACGATGCTTTGCGATGGATTTCTTGACCTCTTAGGCCGTTTCCGCTATCATGCTCGCTTCAAAAAAAACCGGCCAATAGTCAAAAAGAGATATCAAGCATGAAAAAATTACGCCAAATCGCATTCGGATATTCAACCCAGTGCAATATTCGATGTGATCACTGTGTCGCCGCTGATAGTGATGAATCTCCAAATAGCAAAATGCCGTTTGCTAAGGCCAAGGCTATTATCGAAGAAATGGCCGGCTGCAATGTAACCGGCATCAGCTTTACGGCCGGGGAACCGCTGTTGTTTTTTAAAGAAATAAATCATCTTATTCGGCTGTGCAGAAAACATGGGATCTATTCAAGAGTTGTAACGAATGGCCACTGGGCAGGGACTCGACAGCGTTCGGATAAAATGATCTCGGAATTGATACAGAGCGGGTTATCACAATTAAGAATTAGCTGCAGTCGTTGGCATCAAAAAAATATCAATCGTGAGAACATAGTTAGCGCAGTATCTAGTTGTAAAAAATATGGTCTTGATTATTTTATTTCTTTTGTGACTGATTTTTCAAATCAGGATGACGCATTCGAGCAGTTTTTGAGAGACAGCAGCTTTAAGTTTTTCCCGGAACCGCTGATATATTCGGGACGCGCAAAAGGATTCAATCGTTCACGGGTTTTTACAGACTTCCCGCCCAACCTGTGTGCCATGAATCCCTATCTTTCCCCGGAGCTTGATATGTTTGCCTGCTGTGATGCTGGAACCCACTTCACCGAAACTGGCTTTTTTTACCTGGGTAACCACAAAGATCATACCATCGATGAACTGTTTCAGAAAAAAGAAAAAAGGATTTTGTATTATCTTATCGGAACCATGGGCTTGACAAATATGGCCTCATACATAGGCCTCAAGGCCAGTGAAATTGTAAAATATAAAAAATGTCAGTTGTGTGAAAACCTGTTTAACTCAGCCGAGAATTTACGCCTACTAGAAAATTCAGTAAAATCAGGTCTTATAAATTGGACAAGATGAAGGTCAGGCGAACTTATTAGTAATCACCTCTCGGCTGCTGACAACCTCTCTCAATTTAACTCGATCCCTATTTTATTCTTGCATGAATTCGAGGACAAGGAGAAATAGCCGATGAAACTCTGTTCTGTGTATAATTTTTCATAACTTTAGTTAGTACTTTACATATTCTGCAAAAATGTAATGAGGAGATTGACACGGTAAGTGCTCATAATTTAAGCGAATATAATCAAGAAATTGATATGGCATAATTTCTGCAGAAGCTAATTTGGTTAGTAGGTTAGAAGAGTTCCCGGGTTGTTTTTTTGTCATTAATTTTTAAATTATAATGATGCTGTTTTTCTCAGTAAATCTTAACACAGCAGAGAAAACGACCTGAGGCCTTGCGGTCTCCGAAGGTTATAATCCAGTCCGGAGGAATTGAGGTGACAAATTGCAGACTTCTCGGGTGTACGTGCAACGGCATTACGGGATACGATCCAAGGCCGCAGGAACTTCTTCTAACCTAATTGAAGTCTATTTGGTCGAAAGGAGCTTCAGCTATGTTTGAATCCAGTACGATAAGCATTGGAGAAAATAAAATCATTTCCAACAAACATGCAGTCAGAAAGCTCAAAGCAATACTTGACAAGTTGGAAGTGCCTCACATTCTCGATGATGTCAGTTTTCATAACACTCTTTTAGATCTCTATCGAATGAAATATCTCTACAAGACGAATGTGTGGAAAGTCGAAAAAGATGGAAGTGTCAGCTTAAAAAATCGGTTTGGCCACAGTGGACGCTTTGCAAACCGATGCCTGATCATTAGAAATATTCTTGAATTCAAATTTGTAGACTTGAGTCTTCTGAACAGAGAGGAAGCCGAGTTTCTGAGTGACCAGATTTACGAATTCGAATTCAGGTCTAAACTTTCAGCAAAAACAGGATAATGAAACCTGTCTTTTTATCGATCTTCTGTTCCATCCTGATCCTCAATGCGTGCTCAACAATCGAGAAAACCCAAAAAGCGTACATACCTTCTCCTTGGTCCACTTCGGATCCTTTAACCATCCCTTATGACATAAGACTGAAACAATTCGAAAAAGGCAATCTTGTCATAAATCCATCTTTTGAAACCGGCAGCGTTAGGGCGGGTACTCCGGTAAACACCTTCAAACCAGAAGGATGGGAGATGACTGGTCAAGACGTTACCTGGATTACACAGGAATCAGGGCTCAAGGCCGTCAAAGAAACCAACAGTGGCAGGCATAGTGTTAAGATTGAAAGAAAAAAAGCAACGGAACTGGATGAGGCCGAAGGTATAATCAGCGACTATATTCCCGTTATTCCGGGTAATTACTACTTTACCTATAAGATCAGGTTAAAAGACATTGTAAATAATAAATACAGGTTGGGTGTCAAACTCCACGATGCGATCGTTGTAAAGGTATTGTTTTTTGATGAACACCGGGATCCGGTTAATCCGGGATATTTGAATCCCAATACGGGAACGACCATCGACAACTCCGACAAAAGTTACTCTTTTTCAAATTATTGGCGGATTGATGACTTTCCCTGGGGAACGGTCAGAGGAAGGTCTTACAATTATCCATTCTCGGAAGGAGATATTCCGGACCGGACCCGCTTTGTCCGCCTATTCTTCGGTTTAAAAGGTACCGGGACCCTGTGGTTGGATGATATCGACTATCGTTACTCAAAATGGAACTTTACTGCTTTAGAGCGTTTTAAACCATTTTTTAACCGACAACTCACCCTGGAAGAAAAAATTATCCCCACACCCAAAAATTTCCATTGGGTAAGTGATGTTGTTTATTACAATGCCGGTATGGCGAAATCACTTCTTCCAGTGATTGTTCTTCCTGAAAACCCGGCCCCCGCTGAGCGTACCGCTGCAAAAATACTACAAAAACGAATCAACGCGATACTGGGCAAGTTTATTTCTGCAAAAAACCAACGTGACATGAAAGTCCGGGTGCTGGAAAAAGATTTTCACCTCAATGATATATTCAGTGCAAAATTGATCTTAAGTGTCGGTAAGAACAGAATTTATGATGAAGTCCGGCCGGATCTTCCTTTGCAATCCATCGCCAACAAGCAACAGGGTTATAGCATCCAGGCCAAACAGGTCGGTAACAGTCATGTCGTATTTTTGCTGGGAGAAACACCCATCGGTAACTTCAATGCGGCCGCCACCGCCGTCCAACTCTTCAAAAAGGATGATTGTATCTATCACAACGCAACCGTTATCGACTATCCCGATTTTTTAGGTCGCTCCTATGTGTTTAAAAATTGGGAAAATAAAAAAGAGCTGCAAAATGATCTCGATGCCGTTGAGCGGATGAGTCTTTACAAATTGAATAGAGTGTATTTCGGTTATAACCCGAAAAAGAAAAACTGGTATCAGATTGATCCACTCTATCGAGAGGGCGTCAAAGCAGCAGGCAGATTATTCGCAGAAGGCGGAGTGATGAGCCTGGCGATGATGGTAAACCCTTATCTCCATTTTGCAGTGGAGCAATCGGCAGAGAAACTCAGTGATCAATTACGATATGTCTGGACCCACAGCCGTCCGCAAAGCTTCAAGATGTTGCAAGATGTCTATAAGGTCGGGCTGGAGGCCGGAGCAGATACGATTATGCTTTTGTCGGATGATTTTGTGCCACATGCCGGCAATAACCGTCAGAATTACGCACTGTATACATTGGAAGATAAAAATCAGTTCGTTAATCTTCAAAATGCTCAGGCACATCTCATTAATAAACTGAAGCAATGGATTGACGCGGATTATCCGGATACACGCCTTGAGTTTTGTCCGCCGTGGTATTCAAATGAACATATTGATCGCAGCGACGGAAAAGCGGAGTTATATTTTAAGGAACTGACATTTCAAATCCCGCAGGATGTCGCCATCATCTGGACCGGACCCACCATAAGATCTTTGTCCATCGATATGGCCGATCTCCATCGATATAAATCGCTGATCGGCAGGTGGCCGATGATCTGGGATAACACATTGTATGCCAGAAACTTAGAAACAAAGCGCTATGGGGGGTATACAACTTATTACCCGGGCAAGGTGAGGATGTGCAACCTCTTTGAACCCTATCACACTTACAGGCCCAAAGATTTTCAACGATATAACCAGGGACGGCAAATGTACACAAACGGCTTTGCCGACAGTGAAGTCTACAAAATCAAGTACGCGACGGTTGCAGATTATGGATGGAACACGGCTGCATACAACCCGGAACTCTCCTTGTGGAAAGTCCTGTATCGAACTTACGGGCCTGCCGTTGCACAGAAACTTATCCGCTTCAGTGACGCCTATTATGGTATCTATGGTATCTGTCATCGGATGGAATTGGATGGCGCCAAAGATGAGTATATCAAAAATGGCAAAAACTTTTTAACCGACCTGGATAATTTTTTGTTGGGCATTTCACAGGCGTTGCCTGAAAGCCATCCGTTGTTAAAGGAATTGAAAAATTTCAGGGATAAACAGAAAAGCCGATTTGAAAAATTGTCCTTTGATGGCAGCGGGCAAAAAGGTGCAGCTGACTCTTGATTGGAAAGCGCCTGGTACCTCGCGTGAAACTACATTAAAAAACAGTTTTGCCACTAAGCCACCAAGCCACGAAGGGATGATATGTATGTTAAATCATCAAATCAATTATGGATAAGGAACCAATAAATTTTACTGTAATCTTAGTGCCTTGGTGTCTTTGTGGCTGAACAAAAAACCTGAAAGTTTCTTCTACGAATGAACAGGACCCTGTTCACTCATCAACAATCCGGTAAGCCGTCTTAACGTCGGCGTTTAACGATGCCATGGCCCCGCAGTATTTTGTTTCAGACAGTTGGATGGCTTGCTCCACCGCTTTAGGCTTGATCCCTTTACCGTGCAAAACAAACTCGATGTAAATGTCCGTGTAGCGTTTGGGATATTCTGAAGCACGTTCACCGGTGATGTTGACCTGGAAGTCGGTTACCTGGGCGCGTTTTTTTTCCATAATCATGATGACGTCTATTGCCGAACATCCGGCGACCCCGATTAAGACCATTTCCATTGGACTTGGTCCACTGTTGCCTTCGCTGCTATCGAGGACTACGGCAGGGCCGTTGCCCGCACGTGCAATAAACTGCATCCCATCTGTCCATTTGAGTTGCGCTTTTAATGTCATCTTCCTTTTCCTTTAGCTTGTTTGTCTGATTGGTAATTTTTTTTAGATTTGATTTAAATTGAATATGGCTTATTTTACAATGTGACATCAATAATACCTAAACTGACCTGAACCGCTTAACCTTGGTAATATAAAAATCTTCCCATATCGTCAGCTTTTGAAGCACCTATCGTTCGAGAATACCTTAACTCGGATAAGCCGGAAAGGAAACCCTATGTCTAAAAAATTAAATAAATACAGCTCCCGTATCACCGGAATGAAATCACAAGGGGCGTCTCAAGCAATGCTTTATGGTGTCGGGCTAACCGATGCTGATATGCAAAAAGCCCAGGTGGGCATCAGCAGTGTCTGGTTCGAAGGCAACACCTGCAATATGCACCTGAACCAGCTGTCCGCTAAAGTCAAAGAAGGCGTTGAAGCAGCAGGGCTGGTGGGGCTGCGCTTCAACACGATCGGGGTCAGCGACGGCATATCCATGGGTACGAAAGGCATGAGCTATTCCCTGCAATCCCGCGATCTGATTGCCGACTCCATCGAAACGGTCATGCAGGCGCACTGGTATGACGCCAATATTGCACTTCCAGGCTGTGACAAAAATATGCCCGGGTGTCTGATCGCCATGGGCCGGATCAACCGACCGTCACTGATGGTTTACGGCGGCACCATTCGTGCCGGACGGCTGGGCGATGCAAAACTGGACATCGTCTCGGCTTTTCAAAGTTACGGCGAATATATTACCGGGTCCATCGATGAGAAGCGCCGCCAGGCCATTGTCAAGAAAAGCTGCCCGGGTGCCGGCGCCTGCGGTGGCATGTACACCGCCAATACGATGGCCTCAGCCATTGAAGCCATGGGAATGTCGCTGCCTTATAGCGCCAGTCTTCCGGCCGAATCCTCCCGCAAACTCGAGGAATGCAGCCGGGTCGGATCAGCCATTCGGCGATTGTTGGAAGAAGACATCAAACCGCGGGATATCATGACCCGTCAGGCATTTGAAAATGCGATGGTTGTCATCACAACCCTGGGCGGATCCACCAACGCCGTGCTGCATCTGATCGCCATGGCACGTTCGGTGGATGTCCCCCTGTCCATCGATGACTTCCAGCGAGTCAGCGATCGGATTCCGCTGCTGGCCAATATGAAACCAAGCGGCAGCTATGTTCAGGAAGACTTAGACAAAGTCGGCGGTATCCCCGCCTTGATGAAATACCTGCTCGATGAGGGTATGCTGCATGGTGACTGTTTGACGGTCACCGGTAAAACGCTGGCCGAAAACCTCAGGGACACCCTGCCGCTTGCCGCGGGCCAGAAAATTATCAGTCCCTTGAACCAACCCGTTCATAAAAGCGGACATATCCAAATATTGCGGGGTAATCTGGCGCCGGAAGGCGCAGTGGGGAAAATTACCGGTAAAGAAGGTCTTTCGTTTACCGGGCCGGCGGTTGTCTTCGATTCAGAGGAGCAAATGTTGGCGGCACTTGAAGACCATCAGATTAGAAAGGGTGATGTCATCATCATTCGTTACGAAGGCCCCCAGGGCGGGCCCGGAATGCCCGAAATGCTGACACCCACATCGGCCATCATGGGTGCCGGCCTGGGCCAGGATGTGGCCCTTTTGACAGATGGCCGTTTTTCAGGCGGTTCTCACGGCTTCATTGTCGGCCATATTACCCCTGAAGCCCAAGTTGGCGGACCCATCGCGCTGGTAGTAAACGGGGATCAAATCACCATCGATGCCGTCAACAACGTTATCAAGGTTGACCTGAGTGATGAGGAATTGGCGGCACGGCGAAAAACCTGGACCGCGCCGCCCTACAAAGCAACCCGGGGAACGCTGTATAAGTACATCAAAAATGTCAAACCGGCCTCCCAGGGGTGTGTCACCGATGAGTGATTTCAAGGCCGCCGAATCTTGAAAATTAACGCTCCTCCCTTAGAGGGGGAGGCCTCGGGAAGCCCCAGGGAAGGGGCGAAGACAATTAACACGGACATTTAAAT
>CAMYLH010000004.1 GCA_947259065.1 uncultured Desulfobacterales bacterium | reverse complement strand
AACCCGGAGCTGGGATTTAAAGAATTTAAGACCGCCAAGCTGGTGGCCGATAAGATGAAATCTGTTGATATTCCCCACGAGACCGGACTCGCCATAACCGGTGTAAAAGGTGTCATCAGAGGAAAAAATCCGGGGCCGACGGTGGCGCTGATGGGGGAGTTGGATTCTTTACTGGTTTCAGACCATCCCCACGCAGATTCGGAGACCGGAGCAGCCCACGCCTGCGGCCACAATGCCCAGATTGCCGGCTTAATGGGGGCTATGATGGGGTTAGTGGATACAGGGGCAATGGATGACCTTTGCGGAAACATCGTTATTTTTGCAGTCCCAGCCGAAGAATACGTGGAAATCGAGTATCGTCTGGGTCTCATGAGAGATGGAAAATTGAGCTTTTTAGGGGGTAAACCGGAGTTGATCCAAAAGGGGCATTTTGATGATGTCGATCTGGCGGCAATGATTCATACCCACCGTTCCCCGGAGCTGAAAAAAGCTGCGGTGATAAAATCATGCAACGGCTGTATTGTAAAACTGATTCGGTATAAGGGCCTGGCAGCCCATGCAGGCAGCTCGCCCCACAAAGGCATAAACGCATTGAATGCCGCTCACATTGCACTCGCGGCCATCCATGCCCAGCGGGAAACGTTTAAAGATGGAGATTCTATCCGCGTTCACCCCATCATCACCAGGGGCGGGGATCTGGTCAACGTGGTTCCAGCCGATGTTCGTTTAGAAACCTTCGTGCGGGGCAAAACAAATCAAGCGATCATGGATGCCGCCATCAAGGTGGACCGCGCCCTCAGGGCGGGTGCAATGGCCATCGGAGCCAGGGTAGAAATCAACACCCTGCCCGGATATATGCCATTGCGGGATGATCGCGACATGCAAAAGCTCTTCATGCAGAATGCACAAATGCTGTTTGGTGCCGAAGAATGCACCGAGGCGGGCCATCGAACCGGATCCACGGACATGGGCGATATCAGTCACCTCATGCCATCGGTACATCCTTCCATGTCCGGTGCATCCGGCATTTCGCACGGAAACGATTTTTTGATCTCGGACAAGGAAATGGCATATTTGGCACCCGCGAAAATCCTTGCATTGATGGCAGTGGATCTGCTCTACGGCAGCGCTGAAAAGGCTAAAGAAATATTAGCTCGACATGATCCCATCATGCGCAAGGAAGAATACCTGTCGTATCAAAACCGGATCTTTCAAAAAGAAATTTTTGATGGAGAGACCGGAACCAGTAAAAAATTAAATATTTAAAGACCAGGGGGGAAAACAGTGTCGGAAAGCGGTGTCGAAAGCGGTGTCGCACCTTGAATAGTGAATAAGAGTAGGGCAATTCACAATTCAAGGTTTGACACCTATACTCACCTATACTCACTTCTGTTATTTTTCCATTAGCTGCTTGACTCAGAACCTGAAAGCCCGACCCGGCTAACCGGCTAATGTTCGCATTTCAAGTTCCGCAGAAAGTTTGATAATCCTTATCACCGTCACTCGGCGGGTCTTGATAATCGGAGGTTTGTGCCAGTTCTTCATATGGAGCGCGAAGGACCTCAAGAAACTTCTCAGCCGACGTAGCCTTAGCGGTCTGCTCACACGCTTGAATCACCGCTTCAACATGATGGTTCCTCGGGATGACCACGGGATTATGTTGCCGCATCAGTTCCTGTACTTTTTGAGTAGCTGCCTGTTGCTGGCTTAATCGTTTTTGCCAAAGGTCAAAACACTCCCCAAGTTCATTTTTCATCTGAGAAGCTGCAGCTTCAGACATCAAAGATTTGGTCAAAAGATCGAAAGTAACCGTGTAGTCTAAGCGCCTATCTTTGAGTCGATTCAAAACAGAAACGATTAGTTTCTGATCCTCCGGCTTAAAAAAAGTCAGACCAAGCTTCTTTGCCATCATTTTCAGATATGCTTTCTCAAAACGGTCGGGAAACTCTGCAATAACAGGTTCGACCTGATCTACTGCTTTATCCCGGTCATCATTGATAAGCGGTAACAGACATTCAGCGAATCGTGCCAGGTTCCATTGTAAAATTTCAGGCTGATTGCCAAAGGCATATCGACCCATCGTATCAATCGAACTGTAAACGGTCTGCGGGTCATAGATCCCCATCATGGCACAAGGGCCATAGTCGATGGTTTCCCCGCAAAGGGATGTGTTATCCGTATTCATGACACCGTGAATAAAACCGACCCTCATCCATTCAACGACCAATTGAATCTGCCTTTCGATGACCTTATCAATTAAGGAAACATATGGATTCTGTCCTTCTTCCTGCAACTCCGGATAGTGACGATTTATAGTATAGTTGCAAAGCGTCTTGAGGGCTTGATGATCACCTCGAGCCGCGAAAAACTGAAAAGTTCCGATACGTAGATGACTTGAAGCAACCCGCGTCACGACTGCCCCTGGCAAGGGAGTCTCACGAAAAACAGTTTCCCCGGTAGTGACAACTGCCAGACAGCGTGTTGTTGGAACACCTAAGGCGTTCATGGCCTCACTCATGATGAACTCTCGAACAGCCGGACCGATGGCACAACGACCATCACCCCCTCTGGAAAATGAGGTGCGGCCGGAACCTTTGAGCTGAAGGTCCCACCTTTGCCCGGATTGATCTAACACTTCCCCGAGAAGATGTGCTCTTCCGTCTCCGAGCTGGTAAACAAAGCTGCCAAACTGGTGTCCTGCATACACCGTCGCAACGGGTTCTGAGCCGGGTATAATGGAATTTCCTGAAAAAGCTTGTGCCCGGGCAACCGAATCATGTTTCAATTCATTTGGAATCATTAGCTGTTCAGCCAGGCCGGAATTCCACAAAAAGAGCTGCGGATTCTGAACAGGTGTAGGCCGTGTTCTTTCGTAAAAAACCTCATCTAAAGATGCGTAAGAATTTGAAAAATTCATTTAGCTAAGTCCTTTAATGGATTATTGGGGTGGGTCCGCCAGTCTGCGTGTTCGGGGTTTACCACCTGTCCGGTACGGGGGTCGCTGCCTTCGGTTAATGGCTTCATGGTAATGCAATCTTCGATGGGACAGACCTCGACACACAGGTTGCAACCGACGCATTCTTCGTCTTTGACGACAAACTTGCGCTGGCCGTCGACGGTATGGGTAATCGCCTGGTGGGAGGTGTCTTCACAGGCAATGTGACACTTGCCGCATTTGATGCACAGATCCTGGTCGATGTAGGCTTTTTCGATGTAGTTTAGATTCAGGTATTTCCAGTCTGTCACGGACGGCACGGCCTTGCCCACCAAGTCATGAACAGATGCCATCCCTTTTTCATCCAGAAAATTGTTCAACCCGTCAATCAGCCCTTCAACAATCTTGAACCCATATACCATTGCGGCAGTGCATACCTGAACGGTAGTTGCGCCCAGGGCGATAAAATCAACCGCATCTCGCCAGTTCGTGACGCCGCCGATGCCTGAAATAGGGATATCATGGGTCTCCGCTGTGCGGGCAATCTCGGCAACCATGTTCAGCGCGATTGGCTTGACCGCTTCGCCGCAATATCCGCCGTGCGTCCCCATACCGTCGGTGGTGGGATACATCGTCAGCGAATCGTAGTCAACGCGCATGATCGAGTTGATCGTATTGATTAGAGAAACGGCGTCGGCGCCGCCCGCTTTGGCGGCTATGGCCGGATGAAGGATATTGGTGATATTGGGCGTTAACTTGACGATCACCGGAATCGAGGCGTGCTTTTTACACCATTCCACGGTCATCTGAACATACTCCGGCACCTGCCCGACTGCGGACCCCATCCCTCTTTCGGACATGCCGTGCGGGCAGCCAAAATTGAGCTCGAACGCATCCGCCCCGGTGTCTTCTATCATGGGGACATATTTAGCCCAGGACGCCTCGTTCATCGGCAGCATCACCGAGGCCACCAGCGGCCTGTCCGGCCAATCCCGCTTGATCTGCTTCATCTCTTTCAAGTTGGTCTGCAGCGGCCGGTCCGTAATCAGCTCGATATTGTTAAAACCGATCACCTGGCGGTCATTGCCGTGCAGCACGGCATACCTGGGACCGCTAACATTGACGATATGGGGATCCTCGCCCAGTGTTTTCCAGACAACCCCGCCCCAACCCGCTTCGAAAGCACGATTGACGTTGTAATCCTTGTCTGACGGTGGGCCGGATGCGATCCAGAATGGATTGGGCGATGTCATACCAATAAAATTTGTTTCTAGGTTAGCCATTGTATTTCCTTAGCGTTATCGCGTTTTGGGTGATGCAATTTCCGGGATTAGGCGGATTGAAGATAGTCGTGAATCGACCGGGCCGCCAACTTGCCGTCCTGGACGGCGCAGACGGTTAAATCTTGGCCGCCGACCACGCAGTCACCGCCGGCCCATACATTGTTGAGCGAGGTCTTGCGTTCATCGTCGACGGCAATTCGCCCCATTTCAATTGCAAGACCGCCGGCCGGGTCGCCAAGCTGCTCAGCCGGAAGGGTTTGTCCGATCGCCTTAAAAACCACATCGGCTTCCAATTGAAAGGTTTTTCCGGTTGTCAGGGTATTGCCGTCCGGATCGATTTCAGTCACGTCAAATTCGATACCGGTCACCTGACCGTCTTTGCTCAAAATCCTTTTGGGGCTGGCGCAGTATCGCAGTTTGACATCATGAATCTGAGCATAGTGTTGCTCGTACTCACTGGCTTTCATGTTCGTCCGATCGCGCCGATACGCGATGGTGACTTCGGTGGCCCCCAATTTTTTGGATTGAACCGCAATATCGATGGCTGTCATCCCCCCGCCGATGACCACGACGTGGTCGCCCACCGGAAGGTCGGACTTTCGCTGCGCCTGGCGCAGATCGCAAATATAATTCAAAGCGTCGATCACGCCGTTAACCGCTTCACCCGGAATTTCAAACGGGTTGACGCCGGCCAGCCCGACCCCGATGAAAACCGCGTCGAATTTGTCGCGCAATTGATCGAGCGTGACGTCGACTCCCAGCTGAGCACTGGATCTTATCTCGATCCCGCCGATGTCGAGAATATACTCGATCTCTTTCTGGGCAATATCGTCTAATGCTTTGTAGGCGGCGATGCCATATTCATTCAACCCACCGGCTTTCTCATTTTTGTCGAAGACCGTCACGCTGTGTCCGAAAGACGCCAGCCGGTGCGCGCACGAAAGCCCCGCAGGTCCGGCACCGATGACGGCAACCGTCTTTCCGGTCGGCGGCTTGCGCTCGAAAAAAGGCACCTTCTTTTCGATGACCTCATCGGTTGCGTACCGCTGCAGCAAACCGATGGCGACCGGTTTGTTTTCGTGGGTATTGCGAACACAGGCCTCTTCGCACAACTCTTCCGTCGGACACACGCGGGCACACATAGCGCCCATAATGTTTTGCTCCAGGATCTTGTGCGCCGATCCTTTGAGGTTGCCGCATTGAATCCGTTTGATAAATTCAGGGATGTTGATATCGGTCGGGCAGGCCGTGGTGCATGGAGCATCGAAGCAAAAATAGCACCTGCAGGCTTCGATGTAGGCCTGTGAAGCCGAAAGGGGTGGGTGCATATCGGAAAAATTTTGTTTTATTTCATCTTCCGACAATCTGCCGGATCGCTTGCCGGCAGACCGATATTTAGGTGTGTTCTTGGAATTTGACATATTCGCTTCCTCGAGACCTCCTAATTGAACTAAAATCGCTCAATTAGGCGTTAAACGAATAACTCTCAAACCGGGCAACCGCATCACCGATTTACCGGTGTTGGCGCCTTGGCCCGGGACTGCTTTTGAACCGCATCGTAAAATGGCGCATACGGCGGGCGGTTGACGTAGTTGCCGGCGCCTTTTTCCACCTTCAACTTGCCGTCAGCATACACCACTTTCCCATTGCTGATGGTGTGCGAAGCACAGCCTTTGACCGTCATGCCTTCAAAAATATTAAAGTCGACATTGTGATGATGGGTTTTGGCGGAAATCGTTTTGCTGGCCTCCGGATCCCAAACGACCAGATCCGCATCCGCACCGACGGTGATGCTGCCCTTACGAGGATAGATATTGAATATCTGAGCGGCGTTCGTGGATGTCACCCGCACAAATTCATTCATGGTCAATCGTCCCGTGTTCACGCCGTGGTGCCAAAGGACTTCCATCCGGTTTTCCACCCCGCCGGTGCCGTTGGGAATTTTGCGAAAATCTTCACGTCCCATGGCTTTTTGATCGAAACAAAAACAGCAATGGTCGGTTGCCGTCGTTTGTAAATTGCCTGATTGCAGGCCTCGCCACAACGCAGCCTGGTGCTCCTTCGGGCGAAACGGCGGGCTCATGACGTGAGCGGCAGCGCGACCCCAGTCGGTATCCAGATAGACGGAGTCATCGATCAGGAGATGTCCGGCCAGCACTTCACCGAATACGCGCTGCCCTTCATTGCGGGCCCGTGTGACCGCCTCCAGGGCTTGTCTGGCAGAAACATGGACGATGTAAACCGGCACATTCAAAACTTCAGCGATTCGAATGGCACGATTGGCGGCTTCCCCCTCGACTTCGGGCGGGCGGGAAAGGGGGTGCCCCTCGGGTCCCGTAATACCCCGGGAAAATAGATCGTTCTGCAAGCGAAAAACCAATTCGCCGTTTTCGGCGTGGACGGTCGGCACGGCCCCCAGTTCCAGGGCGCGCGAAAAGCTGCTGACCATAATCTCGTCATCAATCATGATCGCCCCTTTGTAGGCCATGAAATGCTTGAAACTGTTGACGCCATGCTCCCGCACCAAAGTCCCCATATCACGATGGACACTGTCGTCCCACCAGGTAACCGCGACGTGAAAGCTGTAGTCTGCAACGGCTTTCTGGGCCCATTCGCGCCACTGATGATATGCCTCCATCAGATTTTGCTGTGGACCGGGAATCACGAAATCGATAATCATCGTCGTTCCGCCAGCCAGCCCGGCGGCGGTGCCGGTGAAAAAATCTTCACTCGCCACGGTTCCCATAAAGGGCAACTGCATGTGCGTATGGGGATCGATCCCGCCCGGCATGATATATTGACCACCGGCATCGATCTCCTCACATTGGCCGGGTTTATCGATAGCTTCAGCGATTTGCTGTATTTTCCCGTCAACACACAATATGTCGGTCCGCAAAGTTTGATCCGCGGTGACAACGGTTCCTCCTTTTATTAAAACGCTCATAATGACCTCCTTGCTTCCGTCATAGCTTCTGAAGGAATGACAGCCGTATTGAAGCCGGCATTTATTCTGAAAATTGATGCGGATTTGACCGGGATCGATATTCGGCCTATGGCACGACAATGGGCAAAAGTGATATTACAGCCAAAGTTGACATCCGTCACAAAGACCGAAACGATTCCCGCACCCGCTGGTCTTTGGAATATGATAAGGATAGATGCACATTGCCGCCAAGCGCTGTTGCTTTGAACAGTAAGGCTTCAAGCAACGGATAATTTCATACTCATCTGGTATAGTATTAGACTGAGGTGATAAAAAGTCAACAAGGCGCAAATCAGAAAAAGTATATGGGGTCAAAGGCTGGGGGTCTACAGGGGGTCAGAGCTTGAATAGTGAATTGCAAATATGGCTCTAAGTTTACCTCACTGTGTTGGGATGGGGATATTCATTCCGTCGCGAATCAACATATATTAGTTTTAGTCGAGGATATTAAAAAATCAAACTACATTTCCTTTGACAGGACTTTTTTGACCTCATCCACAAACGCTTCGGCATTTTTCAATGTCGTCTCAGCATCTTCCGGGGAAGCGCTATACTCTGCGGCATAATCGGAGCGTTGCCGTAAATCGAAGGCATCGTGCAGCCAGCGCGAATAATCCTTCTTAAAAATACCCTGCTTGACAAAATCCCTGTCGAAAAGGGCAATTGCACCGCTATGCTTCGAGGTTTCTTGCTTACCCCGCGCAAGAAGTGCCAGCACCGCATAGAACATGGCATAGTATGCACGATTCACGGACGGTCTAATCAGCTTTTTCTCCAGCAATGTCCTTGCTGCCTCCAAGGATTCATCGGCTTGTTCAAGTCGGTATGTAACCAAGGCTTGGATGTTTTCGGTCATCATGCGCTGATTCCTTCTCGCAGAATATTTTCAACGATGGTGCTCTCGGACATGGGGCCATGTTCGAACTGTACTTTATCAAGCAACACCGTTGTAATAATCCGATCGTTCTCAAAACCGACTTCCCAGGCAATGTCGCGTATCCAACGATCTATTTTCTGATCGACTGCGCTTAATACGATAAACATATCAAAATCAGACTCCCATGTCGCCTCTCCTCTTGCCCGCGAACCAAAGGCCCAGATACGCGCATCCGAAAATCGCTCATGAACACGACCGGTAAACTCTTTAAGAATTATTCGATCCTCAGTGGTCATCATGTTACGAAAACCCTTTCTTCCATCATGCAGGATTGCAGCCGTTAATCAGATTCATTTTCAGCCTGCCTGCAAATCCCGTAAAAATTGGAAATCCTGCGGGCATTGTAGTGGAAAAACAGGAAATAATCAACAGCTGCCAGCTTCGCAGTCCTTTTCATAGAAAGCTGTTAAGCATTGCACAAAGTGACAGTCTGATCCTGTTGCCTAATGGCTACCTTTCTCATATTAAGATAGGGATAAGAGCGCAATCCAGAAATCATCAGACTCCAATCCAATTCACTATTCAAGCCCCAACCCCCAATCCCTTTCTGCTTAATAGTAAATGGGCGGGTAAATAATTTCAGGTAAACTCAGGAGTGCTTTTTATTGAGCATTCTTTGAGGGACTATTTGAGTATGGGTAGCGGTTATGAATTACCGGGTACGATGATGGCATGGTTGGCTTTTTGTAACTGGAAAATCATTGGTGGGTGCCGGATACCCAATTTTGGGCATGCCGTTTTTTTGAGGATCTTTTATAAATAACCTTCGTTTTGGCATCCACTACAAAAACATCTTTCAGGCCTAATCGGTTAAGTTGCCTGATACGTGCTAACGCATCTCCGAAGCTTTTAAACCCGTTCTCTACCTCGTTTCCAGCTTTATCGACTATTTTGTACATAATAATTTGTTCACTCACAGTTGTCATTTGTTTTTTATTTTACATGTCGGCATTTTGCAGAAAAACTTTAGGCGAATTCGGTGTTAGAATGGGGAAAGATCTTCAGTAAAATGAGAATATCGGGGGGATATGATGAATGGGTATAGCTATCTCGTTTAATCGTGAATGGCAAATATGGCTCAAAGTTTTATACACTGTTCAAGCTCCGAGGCCCAAAAGTATGTCGTTGGCAAAGATCAACCATAAAGGCGTCCAAGAAAATAATTCATCTGCTGATACCACCAGGGCCAGTCGTGATTGACATCATGGCCCCAGTAGTCGATCCATGCCGGGACGGATTTTTCCCTGAACAGATAATCCAGGTACCTTGTATCTTCAATGGCTTCATCTTCCCAGGGGCCCTGCCCCACACAACCGATAATCTGACTCCGGCGGTATTGTTCCAAGTGCCACGCATCAGTCAAGCCGGGTAAATAACTTAAGGGGGAGTTGAAATAGACTCCGGGCAAATGGTCTGCGGTCATTTGAAATTCGGGCCGATCAAGACGGTAGAGACCGCTAAGGGCAATGGTTCCTTGGAAGATATCCGGATGCTTTAAAAAAAAGTTTAGCGCATGATAGGCCCCCATGCTGCAGCCGTTGGTCATCACCCGCTCATGAGGTGATTGGCAGTGGTTGCGAATAAACGGAATAATCTCTTCCACGATGTAACGGTCGTAGACCTCATGCCGGGCATTACGATCCGATGGGGAGACAGCAAAGTTGTACCAGGACTCTTCATCGACACTGTCCACGCAATACAGCTTGATTTTGCCGCCGTTGATAAAACCCTCAACAGCTTCGATCATTCCCATGCCCTCATAGTCAAAATAGCGGCCCCGGGAGGAGGGGAAAACGATAAACGGCTTACCCCAGTGTCCGTAAACCTTCAGGGCCATATCGCGGTTCAGGTGATTGCTCCACCATTGGTGATGTTCGATATGCATCGTGCTGTCCTCTCCGCCCTTAGTAAGGAATCCCGGCCCAGAAGACCAGATTTTCAACGATGAAATGAATAAATAACCGGTCCAAATCTATTTGTAACCGGTTTATACAACCTTAATCCTCTGTTTGGTGAATAAACCGAGCAATTTCCAAAGTCTCATCCAGACTTTTAGATCTGAATATATAACCGATATCGCCCAGGGCGCTGCTGAAAACCCCGGGGACGCTTTCGATCAGGACCATAAAGCTGCCATAACGCGCCAGGATGTCCGCCTGGCTGTGCAAATAGCGTTGGTTGAATTTGCGGCTGGCATAGCAGCAGTGATAATCCCGCGTATAATGAATATCCGTCCGATGATGAACCAGCAATTCGGCCCAGATCCGGTAAATATCAATATCACAGGCGTAGTTAAACATATCAGTGGTATAGCCGCCCGGCGGCCGCATATTGACTTCCAGGGACACATACTGGTCGGCCGCCGTTTGGAAAAATTCGATGTGAAAAAACCGCTCCTTCACCTTAAAAGCCCTGAGGCACTCACGGCCTACCTTTTCCAGGCTGGCAGGGATATCACGCAGCGAATAGTAGTATAGATGACGCGCTTGGTTGACGGTTTCCATGATACCCTGGCTGAAGGTGTGGGCTGTGTAGAATACGGGGTTGCCGCTGCGGTCCGCCAGTCCGTCAAAGGAAAAAATGCTTCCGGATATGAATTCTTCCATGATGTAATCAGTGTCGGGCTTGGTCTCGAAAAAAGCAACGAGATCCTGGTCATCGTTGATCCGATAAGTGGCGATGGCTCCGACACCGTCATCAGGTTTGGCGATTAGCGGATAACCGGTTTCATTTATCAGGGAGTGCGCATCATCCACGGTGCGGACTAGCTGTCCGCGCGCAACCGGAACTCCGGCCTCACGAAATTTGGCTTTCATGAAGGATTTACGTCGAATGAAATCAATTTCTTTGCCGCGAATGCCAAAAATATTAAAATTGTCCCTCAGACGCGCCTCAGTGCTCAGCCAGTATTCATTGAGGGAATCCAGGCGATCGATTTTGCCGTAGCGGTGAGTAAAAAAGCCGCAAGCCCGCACCAAAGCATCGTAGTTGTGCATGTCATCGACCCGATAATACTCGGTCAAGGCGGTGCGAACTTCCCCAAATAAGTGATCATAGGGTTCTTCACCAATACCCAAGACATTGGCTCCGGCCGCTTTCAGGTTCAGGCAAAACCGGAAGTACTGGGGTGGGAAATGGGGAGAAAGGAAAACAACGTTCATCGATAATTCCTTCAATTGGTATTCTGATTATGGTTCTTTCTTTAATACAAACTCCGCAATGTCTAATATTTCCGCCTCGTTCGGCGAACGGAAAATATATCTTTCAGTTCCCATGGCTTGCCGGAAAACCGGCGGGTTCAGATCATGTTCTGCCAGACAGTACCCGAAGGCCGCGATGATCTCATCGTGGCTGTGGACATAGTGTTTGTCTTTACGTCCGATATAGCAGCAATGATATTTCTTTTGCGCCTGAACAGCGGCCCGGCCCCGGGTAATCATGCCGGCATAAGCACGGTACAAATTGTCATCGATACTATAGTTCATCATATCCAGTATGGCCCCACCCGGCGGCCGGCAGTTAATTTCGATGGGTATAAAGGTTTCGCCGTTTTTGAAAAATTCAAAATGAAAAAATTTGCGACGAACGTCAAATAGCGGTATCAGTTTCCGACCGACGGTACGCAGTTCATCTGGAATGTGACGACTGACATAAAAGAAGGTGTCCTTGCCCAGAACGTATTCGAGAACACCATCACCGTAAATTAATGAATTCTCGAAAACAACATTACCCTCGTAATCGGTCAGCCCGTCATAGGTGACGATATCACCTTCAATAAATTCCTCGATAAGATAATCCTCTTTGATTTGTGACAGATACGATTTGAGCTGACTTTTATTGTCAACCTTGTAAATGCCGCCGGCGCCAACCCCTTCGTCCGGTTTTAATATCAGAGGGTATCCCAGTGTGTCGGCCAGATCCATCGCCGTCTTAATATCCACAATCCGCTCCCCCCTGGCAACCGGCAAACCGAGATCTTTGAAAAGCTGCTTCATGATGGATTTCTTTTTCAACCGGGGCAAATCCTGATTCTTGATACCGTCAATACCGTATTTTTCATTGATCATTGCTTCCAAAGTCAGCCATTGCTCATTGTGAGACTCCACCAGATCAAAATTTCCCTCGTGCCCGCAGGCGTTTTTTTGCCTCAAAAGCTCATCCAGGGCGTGATGCACGGCATCGACATTATTCAAATCCGCCCGAACATACCAGGTTAAAGCCGATCGCAAGCTTTCAGGCATGAAATAAAAATCCGCCTCCCCCAATCCCCAGACTCTGACGCCCAGTGAATGTAATTGCTCGATGAAATGAGCATAATTGGGAGGAAATTCGGGTGAAATATATAGAAAATCCATCTATCTCCTGATCGGACCAAGCAATAATTGTCATGCCTCCCGCACGATGACTTATACGTCAGGTGTGACGTTAGTGGCGGGGTTGAGGTTAAGCACATTTAATCTAAGGACGCTATTCGAAAAGTAAATAAGACTTAACTGAAAGATTTTTGACTCTGGCCTTCGCCGATGCCTGGAAACATCGCTAACGGGCCAATCTGGGCAACAGCCCGTCAGGCCTTGACTCCCTATTCTTATGGATAAGGCCGCTTAATGGATATAGAAACTTTTTTACAATATTATGAAGTATTTTTCACAATTTTCTTTAAAACATTTTTTTAGCTTATTTCACTTTACATCGCAAATTCCACATAACATCCAGGAATTACATACAATCAAGCTATAACTAATCTTTGGCACAATCATTGTATTCATTGGTGGATGTCTGATTTTAAATGACTCTGGCCGTGAACCCTATTTGATTGCTTTAACTTAGCGCAATATTATGGGTCACTCAGGAAAAAATTTAAAAAAAGGTTGGTAAAATGAAAACAAAAAAGATGCTATTCTTTTTGTATGTCGGTGTATTAATTTTGTTTACAATGGGGTTTTCTGATTTCAATCCGGGAATAAATTTTTCATTTAATCCAAATCTCTTCAAACAACCAAATCTTACACGAGTAGATTACAATGTTAATAATGCATTGGCAATCGAAGCAGCAATCATTGCAAACCCAGAAGATACCGAAATTTACGATCAATTTCACAATGATGCCATCTTATCCGATGAAAGATCTATTGATTCAGAAGAAGTCGCCCAGCAGATGATGGAGCAGGCCATAACGCTTTGTCAAATATCTCAGGAATATTGGCAAAGTGGTGAACTTAATAAAGCCATCGAATTGCTGGATCAGGCCTATTTGCTGATATTGGGTATCAACAAAGATGAAAGTGATTATCTGCTCCAGCAAAAAGAAGATTTGCGATTCATGATTTCCAAGCGAATTATTGAAATTTATGCATCACGAAAGATCGTTTTTAAGGGAAGTCAAAATGAAATACCGATTATCATAAACAAACAAGTTCAACATGAGATAGACATTTATACTAAAGGCCATCTCAGAAAGCATTTCATTACTTGGTACAAAAGATCGGGAAAATACCGGCAGATGATAGTGGATATGCTAATAGAAGAAGATCTGCCACAAGAACTCTCATGGCTGCCGTTAATTGAAAGTGGGTTTAAAGCAAAAGCGCTGTCAAAGGCCAGAGCTCTGGGCCTATGGCAATTTATACCCTCGACCGGATACAAGTTCGGGCTCAGTCGCAACAAGTACATTGATGAGCGGTTAGACCCGCTGAAATCAACCCAGGCTGCGATCAATTATTTAAAAGAGCTTCATAGTCACTTCGGAGATTGGTCCACTGTGCTTGCAGCATATAATTGCGGAGAAACCAGGGTCCTGAGAATTATACGGAAGCAGAAGATCAATTACTTAGATAACTTCTGGGATCTGTATGAGCACCTTCCCCGGGAAACTGCTCGCTATGTACCGAAGTTTATTGCAACTTTGCATATTGTAAATAATTTGGAAAAATATGGACTGGATAAAATTGCAATCGATTCGCCATTAAAATCTGAATCCTTAATGGTTACCAAAAAGATTGACCTTTCAAATGCGGCTAAAATCACAGCAATCGATATGATAATACTAGAAGAGCTAAATCCTGAGCTACGGCAAAACATTATTCCCGGGGGAAAGTATAGACTTAAAATCCCCAAAGGAAGCAAGCAGGCATTGCTGGCCGACATTGATCGGATAATTCGCTTAAATCCTGCACGTGTGGGTTTTACCAAACACCGAGTACGATCCGGAGAAACCTTATCTCTGATCGCCCACCGCTATCACACCAGCGTTGCAAATATCATGCTGGCAAACAATCTAGAGGGTGCTAACTACATTGTCGCCGGTGAATCGCTTAAAATTCCGCAAAAACTAAAATCTTCCGTACAACCTAAAATAGGAAGTTGATATCTTGCATCAGCTAGGGGCAATAGCCGACAGTTTGTTGAGAGGATCTTGCTTTTCCGGCCTAGTGCAGACGTCTCTGCTGCCGCGGAATAAGGACCGAGAAAGCGCGCTATCAGAACTCGTTTATTACCGTTACCCCCGTACCGGCAAAACGGTTCATTTTGGATAATTCCTCTCCGGATTCCTCCAGACTGATCGTTTTGCCAATTAATTTTTGCGGGCATAACTTCCCGGATTGAATCATGTCCAACAAAGCCGAATATTTATAGGCTTGGATACCATGGCTTCCAAAAATTTCCAGTTCATTGGCGATGACTTTATCCATAGGTATGGCCGGGTGGCAATGATCCGCCAACATCAACCCGACCTGAACATGCTTTCCACGCTTTCGCAGGTTGTCAATCGAATTAAAGCAGGTCACAGGGCTGCCGAGCGCATCAATGGATAGATGAGCGCCGCTTTGGGTAATTTCGACAACATCTTCAACGACATTTCCGGATGTCGTGGCATTGATTACTGCAACCGCACCGATTGACCGCGCAAGCTCAAGCTTTTCATCGGCAATATCGATCGCAACAACATTTGCACCCAGCGCATTGGCAATCATAACCGCAGATAAACCAACGCCTCCACAGCCGTGTACAGCGACCCATTGCCCGGCTGATACCTTGCCTTGGGCCACGATGGCCCGAAACGCGGTCACGAAACGACAACCCAGGCTGGCCGCAGTGACATCATCGAGTTCGCTCGGCAGGCTTACCAGATTGATGTCGGCGAAATCGACAGCAACAAATTCAGCGAAAGAACCCCAATGGGTAAATCCCGGCTGAAATTGGTTATCACAAACTTGATGATTTCCCGACAAACACTGCGGACAAGTGCCGCAGCCACAAACAAATGGAAGTGTTACCCGGTCACCAATTTTCCATTTGAGGACATCTTTTCCGATGGCTTCGATGACTCCGGCGATTTCATGCCCGGGCACATGCGGCAGGGTAATGTCAGGATCATGCCCCATCCATCCATGCCAGTCGCTGCGGCACAACCCGGTTGCCTTTACCCGCAGGACAACACCATGCGCTTGGGGAGTCGGGTCAGGAACGTTTTGAACTGCCGGTAGTTTTGTAAATTCTTCATAAACAATTGCTTTCATAGTAGATTTCCTAGAGACAAAGGGAATTATAATCCCATCATAATTAATCACCCAAGGTAGTTTGTCTATCTTCGACGAATTTAAGTATCTAAACAATGGGGCAGTTCAGTTTGTCAGACGACCGACAATAGAAGCGTCAGAACTCATATCATACTGTCTAGCTTTGATTCCTTGAGCAGGCTATCGCTGGTTGCTCCCATAGCGGAAGTTTTATATTTTTTATATAAGATCCGAACAATTCCATCGGCCAGGCCAATTTGAGGAACGTAGATTTTGCGGATATTCGACCACTTCATTATTTTTAGATAGATATCCAGGGCAGGAATGATGACGTCGGCACGGTCCGGCCTTAAGCCCAGTTCGCGGATACGTTGTTCTACGGTAAAGTGTTTTAAAAAACGGCGAACCTTAGTCATTTTGTTGTCTGACAGAGGTTTGCCGATTTTAGAGTTTGCCAGCCGGAATACCTTGTTGATATTTCCGCCGCTGCCAATAGCCGCTATGGAGGCGTAAGGTGCCGTGTAGTTTTTAAGCCACTGTTTCATTTTATCCCAGTATGCTTTGGTTACCAGATCCTCGAGCAAGCGTATCGTCCCGATGTTGAAGGATCCCGACGTTATGCTACGGCCTTGAGAAAACAATGTAATTTCCGTACTGCCCCCACCGATGTCCACATACAGATAGGCGTTGTTGCCTCCGAACAGATCAGTGCTTTTGTTTTCAAAAATAATTTCGGCCTCTTTTTTACCATCGATTATTTCCACATGAATACCGGATTGATTTAAAATCTGTTCACGTATTAGCGGTCCGTTTTCGGCTTCGCGCATGGCCGATGTCGCACAGGCCATAAAATCCAGCGGTTGAAAGGAATCGATCAAATGGTTGAAACCGACCATTGCTTTTACAAGCTGGGTGACTTTATTATCCGAGATCTGCTTTTGAGTAAAAGCGTCATCTCCCAGCCGAATCGGCATTCGGATGAGTGACATTTTCCTGAAGGTCGGTGAGTGACCGTTTTCGAATACGCCGGTCAATAATAATCTGACGGCATTCGATCCGATATCAATGGCTGCGAACTTTAATTGAGAATCCATAGGAATTTCATTGCTATTTAGGCTAGTTTAGAGCAAATTTAGTGGTACCCGGGTCAATCAAGCACGCTGTTTGAAGGAAAAAAATTGGGCTGGATGATCCCGCTGGGTTCCAATCGGCCGGTACCAGGTCCATTCGAGTGCGCTGTAATTCGTTGCATAATTTTGGGATCTTATTTTCACAAAAATATACGCCTATACATAACTACCTCTGACAAAAAGTCAAATTAACCATTCAGCGTCGCTCTTATTTCATCCAGTGATGTTTTGGGTCGGCTGTAATAGACAGCTATAATTTCACGGTGATCACCCCATCTAGATCCTCTCAAAAATAGCTAGTAAAAGCATTGTTAGCCTTTGGTCATAACAAACAGCATATCTCCGGCCATAAGTACCAGAAAAAACGTTACCTGAAAGACCGAGCCATGCAATGACGCGGCATAAAGTAAAAAAGGTATCAAGAGCATTAATATCAACGCCGTGGCTTTGAGCTTGGCACTGTGTTTTCTGATAAAATTATCCATAATCTTTACTTACCTTAACGTTGCAAGATGGGAGCTTACCCTTAACCGACCCAAACTGCCAGTATCGTGACAATGCCGATAATACCGGTAATAACAAGCCCGTAACGAAGGGTGGCCTTTAAAACAGGCCCTTCTTTCCCCGATAGACCGACCGTAGAACAACCCACAAGTATTTTTGCCGGAGCAATCATGCTTCCAAGAGCTCCGCCGGTTGTCTGTGCAGCAAGTATCAGGGCCGCACTGAACCCTGCCAATTGTGCCGTCTCCTGCTGGAGGACGCCAAAAACAACATTGGAGTTCGTGTTGCTGCCGGTCATAAAAGCACCCAGCAGGCCGATCCAAGGAGAAACCAGAGGGTAAATCGAACCGAAAGCCCTGCTTATCCCTTCAGCAAGGGTGTATATCATCTGACAGTGATCCATGATCATGGCAAAACAAACCATGCTGACAATGCCAAGACTAGTAGGAACACCGCTTTTCACGGTTTTCTGCAATATGGTCTTTACCGCCTGGGGTTTATAAAAGCCCTTTGAACGGTAAACCATAAAACTGATGATGGATGAGTATAAAAGTAGGGCGCCCCCGTGACCGAAGATATTGATCGCTTGGCCCTTTCCGGCTTTAGTAACCCATCCTTTCAACGATATTATTTCCGGGAATGCAAACGTCAGTTTAACCTGCCCCAGAAATGCTTTGACTGAAGGTATCATAACTCCGCAAGAAGCAATCAGGATCAGTATAAAATATGCAGACAATGCCCACCACAGCCCCATTTCTGATTGAATTTGGGAAGGAGATGTTTGATTGTATATTCTAAATTTTGCCACCGCAAGGCTAGTGCAAAGCCCGGCAAGGCTTGCTCCAAAACCACCAAGGGTCCACATCCCGGAAACTGCAAGCGCATATTGAGTACCGGCCATGGCAGTGCCGATGATAAGAATCGCAATCAGGCTGTGTTTTACCATTTTCCAGCCGCCATATACATGCACTGCAAATATACCGCAAAGAAATGTGGCGATGCCAAGAAGCGCAGCAGACCAGGGCGCAAGATAGGAAAATTCGAGACCGGTCACAGCCATGAGAGCCTGAAACGATGCCCCCATCGAGCCAAATGTGACAGACCATGAGTGTCCAATTGCCGGAACGGCAACCGCAACAACCGGAGAAAATCCAAGACCAACAAGAAGAGGTGCAACAACCGCGATGGGGACGCCGTAACCTGCAACGCCTTGAAGAAAAGAGGCAAATATCCAGCCAAAGATTACGATTTGGATGGATTTGTCTCCACTGAATCTTTGGATGCCGATTCCGATAGCTTTAATGGCGCCGGTTTCATTGACAACGTTATATAATAGAAGGGCTGTCCAGATAATGTAAAGAACATTCAGCGAAAGTAATACGCCTTTCATCTGTGAATATGCGATAAGTTTGGGGTGAGCTCCGAAAACAAGTGCTGCCGTGATCAAAGCAACAAACCAGCCGGCAGCTCCGGCGCGCGAGCCGCTCCAGTTTTTAAAAATCATTAAAACAAGCACGGTCAGTATCGGTGAAAAAGCAAAAATCCATTTAACGATGAAAATGTCCGTCATATTGTCAGCCAAAGCACCTAAAAGGATTATACTCGGTGATTAATTACGTTTCATCGACTAGCTTGCGGGCCAGCCAAACCGCTTCAACTGCATCGGCACCGAATCCGTCGGCTCCGATTTTATCAGCAAATCCCTGATCGATCGGAGCACCGCCAACGATGACTTTTACTTTACCTCTAAGTCCCTCAATTGTGAGCACGTCGATGACACGTCGCATCTGCGGCATCGTCGTCGTCAACAAGGCCGACAGCCCTAATATATCCGCTTCTTCTTTTTTCACGGTCTCAATCAGGTCTTCAATTTTCACATCCACGCCGAGATCGATGATCCTGAAGCCGGCACCTTCCATCATCATCGTCACCAGGTTTTTGCCGATATCATGAAGATCGCCTTTGACAGTCGCCATGACGATGGTGCCGCGATTTGCGGCCTCGCCGAACTGCAACAAGGGTTTGATGATATCAAGTCCCTGTTTCATGGTCTTGGCGGATACCAGCATTTCCGGCACAAAGATTTCACTGTCTGCAAATCGTTGGCCGACGGTATCCATAGCACTGATGAGCGCGTCGTTAATGAGGCGGTTCAGGTCGGTACCGCCGTCGACAGCCCGTTGAACCTCCGCCTGTATATCGTTGAACTTCCCGCTAACCACCATCTCCTTAATAGTCTCGAGAATATCTGTCATTTTGAGTACCTCATGGTCGATAT
>CAMYLH010000003.1 GCA_947259065.1 uncultured Desulfobacterales bacterium | reverse complement strand
GTTCGATGTTCATTTTTTTTAACAAACCTTCCGCAATCCCCCGGCGTAATAATATTTTAGTGCTTATAAGCCGCTGCCCTCAAGTTTGACCCGCTTTCAATATTGTTGTCTCCAATCGGTGTTTCATTTACTCTTGACAGAAAAAGTTAAGTCGTTTATAAGTACCCTCTTTTGCTTGAACCATGTTAAATTCAACTATAGTTTAGGCGGTGGCATACTCATGGATCAGGCTGGCAGGAGTTTACATGGCTAAAGATTTGGTAAAAATAATAGAACAGAGAAAAGCTGCCATCGTAAAAAAATGGTTTGATTTGACAGCTCAGACCTATGCACCGGATACAGCCGAATTCTTGAAATCCAAGTCGGATCCCTTTGCCAACCCGGTAGGCGGTTCGATGCTCAGCAGCCTCAATGTTTTGCTGGATCAGTTAATTCACGACATGGATCCGAAAATTATCAGCTCGTATCTGGATCCCATCATCCGGATTCGGGCGGTCCAAAATTTCACCCCCTCTCAGGCTACCGCATTCATCCTGTCTTTGAAAAAAGTCATTAGAACAAATTTGGCGAAAGAGCTTCGTGATAGTCGCAACATCGAAGAATTACCCGCATTTGAATCAAAAATCGACCAGCTTTGTCTAATGGCGTTTGACATCTATATGCAATGCCGGGAAAAGATCTATCAAATCAGTGCCAATGAGACGAGAAACCGGACATTTAGAGCCTTTGAGAGAGCCGGCCTGATTTCAGAAAAAGCGGAGTAATCGGATTGTTCGTTCAACAACATATAAAAATTCAATTATATCGATTAAATAACTACCAATCATCCTCTTGCCGGGATAGAAGAACGACGGAACAAATCGTTGTTTCACGGCGGCAAATTGGAGATGCTAATTTACAGAGTGGGCTTCAATCCGACCATATGCAGACGGCGTGAAGCCTTCAAGTGAGGTGCGGCTCAATGAATGCAAGGTACATGTTTTCACTCATCGCTGTTATCGTGCTGTTTTTGATTGCCTGGGCGGGCGCGGCGGTCGGACTGCAAATAGTTTTCGGAATCATCATCCCCTATCTGGCATTGATCACTTTTTTGGTGGGTTTAGCCTACAAAGTCGTGGGATGGTCGCGTTCGGCGGTACCCTTCCGCATACCCACCACCGGCGGTCAGCAAAAATCGCTTCCCTGGATTAAACACTCACAGTTGGATTGCCCTGCCACCAATTGGCAGGTTATTGCACGTATGGCACTGGAAATATTGACATTCCGGTCCCTGTTCCGCAATACACGCATGAAATTGAAGGAAGGCACCAAGCTTTCATATCAGCTTGAAATTTTTCTGTGGGTAGGGGCCCTGGCCTTCCATTACGCTTTTTTGACCGTCATCATTCGACACCTGCGATTTTTCACAGAACCGGTGCCGTTTTTCGTCACCCTGGTGGAAAACGTGGACAGTTTCTTTCGCCTGGAAATTTTATATCCGGCCATTCAATTCGGTTTGCCGGGTGTGTATATATCCGGCCTTGTCTTGCTGGCTGCCGTAACCTATCTGTTTGCAAGACGGCTTTTTATCCATCAGGTCAGATATATCTCTCTGGCGGGCGACTATTTTCCCTTGATTTTAATTTTCGGTATTGCCTTGACCGGCATTCTAATGCGCTATTTCATCAAGATCGATGTTTCGGCGGCCAAAGAATTGAGCATGGGACTGGTAACGTTTCGCCCCACCATTCCCGAAGGGGTTGGATCCGTTTTTTATATTCACCTTTTTTTCGTCAGTGTCCTGTTGGCCTATTTTCCCTTCAGTAAATTGATGCACCTGGCAGGGATCTTTCTGAGCCCGACCCGCAACCTCACCACTGACACGCGTGCCAAGCGACATATCAATCCCTGGAATTATCCCGTTCCCGTTCACACTTACGAAGAATACGAAGATGAATTCAGAGAAAAAATGATAGAAGTTGGGATACCTGTTGATAAAATGCCCGCGGAAACACCAGCCGATAAGCCAATGGAGGAAAAAAGCCAGGGCAAGGATAAGGAGTAGATTATGGCAGAAGAATTACCCAATCCTGAGCAACTCATCCAGATCGATCATCGTCCACCCGATACGGATTGGATGGAAACACCGACCGATATCCGCAAGGGGATGTACTGTTACGCATCCAATCCGAAAAGCGTGGAATACCTGGGACTACCCAATGCCCGCGGATGGAATCCGGTTGAAGATGATTGGATATTACCTGAAAACTGGCAGGAGATCATCCATCAGGGCTTTAAGGAGCGCCTCGAACGATTCAGGTCGTTTAAGGTTTTCATGGATATATGCGTCCGTTGCGGCGCCTGTTCCGACAAATGCCACTATTTTATCGGAACCGGCGATCCTAAAAACATGCCGGTGGTCAGGGCCGAGCTTTTACGCTCCGTGTATCGCAATGACTTTACCCGGGTCGGTAAAATTCTGGGCAAAATCAACGGTGCCCGACCCATGGGTATCGACGTGTTGAAAGAGTGGTGGTACTACCTGTTTCAATGCTCGGAGTGTCGTCGCTGCTCGGTTTTCTGTCCCTACGGGATCGATACGGCCGAGATTACCATCATGGGTCGTGAGCTGTTGAATCTGATCGGACTGAACATCGACTGGATTGCAACCCCGGTGGCCAATTGTTACCGCACCGGTAATCACCTGGGCATCCAGCCCCATGCATTCAAAGACATGCTCGACTTTTTTGTTGAGGACATCGAGGAGATCACCGGTGTTCAGGTGACGCCGCAATTCAATAAAAAGGGCGCCGATATTTTGTTCATTACCCCTTCGGGAGATGTGTTTGCCGACCCCGGTACATATACCTGCGCGGGTTATATGATACTGTTCCATTATTTGCAGGAAAAATACGGCTTTGACATTACCTGGAGCACCTATGCCTCCGAGGGCGGAAATTTCGGTTTTTTTACCTCTCACGAAACCATGAAACGGCTTAATTCCAAAATGTATGCCGAAGCAAAGCGGCTGGGCGTCAAATGGATTCTGGGCGGAGAGTGCGGCCATATGTGGCGGGTCATCAATCAATACATGGATACCATGAACGGCCCGGCGGATTTTATGGAAGAACCGGTAAACCCCATCACCGGGACTAAATTTGAAAATGCCAAGTCAACTAAAATGGTACACATTACCGAATTTACGGCTGATTTGATCAAACACGGCAAGCTCGATTTGGATCCGACCCGCAACGATCATCTCAAAGTGACTTTCCATGATTCCTGCAATCCCGCCCGGGGAATGGGGTTGTTTGACGAGCCACGCTATGTGATTAAAAATGTGTGCAACCACTTTTACGAAATGCCGGCCAACACCATCCGGGAGCAGACGTTTTGCTGCGGCAGCGGTGCCGGGCTGAACGCCGGCGAAGACATGGAGCTGCGGTTGACCGGCGGCCTGCCCAGGGCCAACGCCGTCAAATATGTTCATGAGAAACATGGCGTGAACATGCTGTCTACGATTTGCGCCATTGACAGGGCTGCCCTGCCCGCCCTGATGGAATACTGGGTTCCCGAAGTGGATGTTACCGGCGTTCATGAACTGGTGGCCAATGCCTTGAACCTGGACGGGCAAAATGACAGGACCACCGACCTGCGCGGTGAGGATATTCCGGGATTGGCAGGTGATTCGGAGGAACAAACTGATGAAGGATAAAAAGATTATCGTTACCGGTGTGACTATTTTCATCATTATCGCAACCTTCCCTTTCTGGTACAACCGGGGAAAAGCGGCTCCAGCACCGGAGCTAGAATTGACACCAAAAGCCAAAACGGCCAAAGTGTGTGTGCGCTCTACCGAATACATGAGGGCCGAACACATGCAGCTGCTGGATGTCTGGCGAGAGGCGGTGGTACGTGAGGGCGAAAGGATTTACGTAAGTCCCAACGGCAAAGAATATAACATGAGTTTGTCCAATACATGTCTGGATTGACGCCTCGGTGCGACCCTACTGCTGGGATTGCCACATCGATAACCCGAAGGAGAATTCGTAATGGATAGCAGCAGACGACGCATTTTGCAATTACTTGGTCTTTCGTCTCTGGCCCTGACGGCCAAGCCCGTTTTCAATGCGTTTGCCAAAGACGAACATGCTGAAAAACCCAAAGCAATCATCAAGGACAGTGAAAACGCTTTAAAGGCCAAACAATGGGCCCTGGTCATTGACACACGGCAATTCGAATCAGAAGCTGACCTGGAACCGCTGGTGGAAGCCTGTCATAAAATTCACAATGTTCCTCATCTGACAAACGAACGCCATGAAATCAAATGGATCTGGGGGGAACACTACCACAATGCTTTTCCCGGCAAGGCCGCCCGGTTTCTAAGCGAGGAAGTTGAACACAAGCCGTTTCTCGTGCTGTGCAACCATTGTGAGAACCCCCCTTGCGTGCGTGCTTGTCCGACTAAGGCGACCTTTAAGCGAGAATCCGACGGTATCGTGCTGATGGATTTTCATCGCTGTATCGGATGCCGCTTTTGTATGGCCGCATGCCCCTTTGGCGCGCGCAGCTTTAATTTTCGGGATCCAGAGCCGTTCATCAGTAAAATCAATGTTAAATTCCCCAGACGAATGAAAGGTGTGGTTGAAAAGTGCAATTTTTGCGCCGAGCGACTGGCCGTGGGGCAACTGCCGGCTTGTGTGGAAATCTCGGAAGGCAAGTTGACCTTCGGCGATCTGTATGATGCGGAATCGGAGGTACGGGAACTCATCAAAACCAATTTCACCATTCGGCGCAAACAGACATTGGGCACAGAACCGTCAGTATACTATATCGTGTGAGGTTATTATGCTTGAATTAGCGATCAAGGGAAGCAAAAAATACTATGGCTGGATGACGTTTTTGCTGGTCATCATCGGCATCGGTTTCCTTATCTATTTAAAACAGCTTGATTTCGGTCTCGGAATTACCGGCTTGAGCCGCGACACATCCTGGGGATTCTATATCGCCAATTTTACCTTTCTGGTCGGGGTAGCCGCCGGTGGGGTGATGGTAGTGCTTCCATATTATTTGCATGATTACAAGGCGTTTGGCAAAGTCACGATATTAGGGGAGTTTTTGGCCATTGCCTCGGTGATCATGTGCGTGATGTTTATTCTGGTTGACCTGGGGCAACCCATGCGGGTTTTTAATGTTTTTCTATACCCGACGCTGCATTCCGTCCTTTTCTGGGATACCATTGTCCTGAACGGCTATTTGTTTTTAAACCTCGTCATCGGCTGGAATGTACTGGAGGCCGAACGCAACAATGTCCATTACCAGCCATGGCTGAAACCGCTGATTTACATATCGATCCCCTGGGCCATCAGCATCCACACGGTAACGGCTTATCTATACTGCGGCTTGCCGGGCCGGGGGTTCTGGATGACCGCCATTTTGGCACCGCGCTTTTTATCATCAGCCTTTGCCGCCGGACCGGCCCTGCTTATTTTGCTGTGTCTGATCATTCGACGGGTAACGCAATTTGATCCCGGACGGGAACAGATTCAATCACTGGCCAAAATTGTGGCCTATGCCATTTGCGTCAACGTGTTTTTCTTTTTATGCGAGGTATTTGTGGCGTTTTACAGCAACATCCCCGAACACATGGATCACATCAAATATCTTTTTATCGGGCTTGACGGCAAAAGTGCCTATGTCCCCTGGATGTGGGCATCCTTTGCTCTGATGGCCATCGGCATCATTCTGACGGTCAACCCTTTCACCCGTAAAAATGAAGGCGTACTGGCAGTGGCATGTGTGGTCATATTCTTGGGAACCTGGATCGACAAGGGACTGGGAATGATTGCCGGCGGGTTTACCCCTTCCCCGCTGCATCACGTCAACGAGTATATTCCCTCTCTGCCGGAAGTTTTGATCGCACTGGCTGTGTGGGCAACGGGATTTCTGATACTGACAGCGCTATTTAAAATTGCAGTGGGGGTGAAAGAGGAAGCCCAAACATAATAAAAGCCACATAAAGATAAAAAGGGGCATACCAAACATGGGATGCCCCTTTTTCATGGGGTAAACGCTTACGTCACATTGGATTTCGTTACCATTGTAATTCAGCGAGTTGTAAACCGGCTGCTTTTCTAGTACGAGCCCACCGATCTTCACTTCTAACTGCTTTATCACCCGGCATGGCTTTTAAAATTTGAAAATAATCCTGCTTAAATTTGCTTTTTAAAACTTGCACTTCAGGCTTGCATCGCACCGCATAAACTGTCTGCACAGATTGATGATCGAAAGCCCGCCAAACCTGTTCATCTTTTAATAACGTATATTTGTGTCCCTCGAGCATTGCAATGACTGCTTTAGCATCAAATCCGCCCGCCCTTTCCACGGCCCCTTTATACTGGTACATGATCGTGTAGGCCGAAGCCGCCGATGTCGAGGGGTAGCTTTTGTACTTGTTAGCAAAATCTTCAACAAATGCAATACCTTTGGCATAGTTTTTGTCATATGGAAGCTTCCAGGTCCATGGTAAAGCCCCAACCACGCCTTCCATTGCTTTGGGCCCGGCGCTTGCGGCCATGCCCAGTGTCAAATTCGGAACTACAATAGACATTTTTTTCTTTAAACCCATTTCGGTGGCCAGTTTAACTGCATCGGCCATATCTTTTCCGAATAACACCAGCACGAGAACCTCTGCCCTTGACGAAGCGGCTTTCGTTAGTGCTTTTTGGAAATTTTTGCGTGTCGCGCCGGGAAAAGGAGTCAGAATCCGTTTATGTCTTTTTGTATCCAGGGTACGGCTGAATTTCCGAATAGATGCCTCTGTTGTCCAGCCCCAGGTATAATCAGCTGTCACATAAAAGTATCTTTTTCCGGAAAAATGCTCTTTTAAATATTCCGATAACACCTTGGCACCCATCCAGGCGTTATAGCATTCTCTGAATATATATTTATGGCCTTGCACACCCGTCGTAGCATTGGAGTAGGTCAACGTTCCAAAATATAATTTTCCTCTTGATTTTGCAGCTTTGCCGCCGGCAATCGCTACCGCGCTGGAGGATCCTCCGAAAACCATTTCAACACCTTCATTGTCGATTAAGTCTTCAACATTTTTCTTTGCCAGATCTGCTTTTGATTTCGAATCTCTGACCACCAACTCTACCTTATGTCCAAGTATGCCGCCGGTTTGATTAATTTCCTCAACAGCCATTTCTGCCGCTCTCAGTTGAGCCAGTCCTTGAACGGAGTATGGACCAGTTTTAGGATAATTCAATCCGATTTTAACAACGGCGGCACTTGCTCCAGTGCTAAGGGCCAGAAGAATGGTTAGCAAAACCAATGCGTTTTTTACAATTTTCGTGTTTTTTCTTTTTATCATTTTCATGTCTCCTGAATTATGTGAAATATATCTAAATAGCCAAAGGTTATTACAGGCGATGTGATAGCCGTTTATCCTGACAGTTGAGACCGCTTATGCCTCAACCGGCTCCTCTGGTTGCGGATTTGCGGCTTCATCCAGTTTAAAGGTTTCAACCGATGTGGCCAGTTGCTCGGAAGTTTGGGACAGCCGCTGAATCGCCACTGCTGTCTGCCGGCTTGCAACCGAGTTTTGAGCGCTGACCTTGCCGACCTTCTCCATAGTCTTCGTAATACTATCCGAGGCCTTGGCCTGTTGGATAGCAGCCGTTGAAATTGACTGGATCAATTCTGCCAACTGGTTTGAAACAGATTCGATTTCCTGTAGCTTGTTATGCGCATTGTTAGCCAAATTAGAGCCTTCCACAACCCGCTGGATACTCTCTTCCATACTGGTTCCGGCCTCATTAATTTCTCCTTGAATATTTTTTATCAGGGTATCAATCTGCTTGGTGGCCTTGGTTGAACGCTCAGCCAAGCGTTGAACCTCTTCAGCTACCACCGCAAACCCTCGGCCGGCATCACCGGCCATGGCCGCTTGGATAGAAGCATTCAACGCCAGAATGGATGTACGGTCTGCAATGTCGTTGATGAGCTGGACGATGTTGCCAATCTCCTGTGAACTCTCACCCAGGCGTTTAATGGCACGGGCGGTCTCTTGGGAGTTTTCGCGAATCGCTTCCATAGCTTTGTTGGTCGATTGAACGGCTTCGGCACCTTCTTTGGCATTTAGTGTTGATTGTTTTGATACCGCCGCAGACTGAACGGCATTTTTGGCTACCTGCCGGATAGAACCGGCCATCTCGGTAATAGCTGCTATGGCTTGAGATATTTGCTCGGTCTGCATCTTGCTCGTTTTCGCCAGCTGACCGGTTGATAAGTTAACTTTACGGGAAGTGGTTGTAACCTCTCCGGTGGTCCGCTTAACATTCAAGACAACATCGCTGAGCTGTTCGGCCATGGCATTGAAGGAGTCGGCAATAGCACCGGTCATCTCAGCGGTTACTTCGGCCCGTCTGGTCAAATCTCCTTCCGCCAGCCCGCTGATCTCTTCCAAAAGCTTAAAAATTGAGGCCTGAATGGCATCACGTTCCTCGCGACTCTGAATCAGAACCAGAGTGTTGTCAAGCATGGCGTTAAGTGATTCGGCCATGGCCCCTAGCTCGTCTTTTGAGGTTACTTCGGCTCGCGCCTCGAAATCGCCCATACCGATATTGCTGAATAAATCCATAATCTTGCGTACCTGGACAGTGAGACCACCGGCAAGCGCCAGGGCTACCGTGGCCACCAAGATGGCCGCTGTTCCGAAGGTAATTCCGATGATCCACAACATTTTTACAAGCGGACGTCTTATCTCTTCTAAATTAATCTCGGAAATCAGAGCCCAGGTGATACCCTTGGGGTTGGCCTCCGTTGGTTCCTGTACGATGATAGGTGACCAGGAACTTAATACCTGGACTCCTCGGTAGTTCTTAATAACTTCGGTGCCGGAGCTACCGCTCAACGCTCTCTGCGAGGCCACCGTATCAACGATAACCTTGGGGTTCAGGACGGTACTTTCAAGGCCGAGTTGGCGCAGGAAATTGGAGTTGTTGCGCCACAACTTGTCGGAGCCAACCAGGTAAGACTCACCCGTCTCGCCTAAACCTGCGCTTTCTTGAATGATGGCGTTGATATGATCCAGCGATAATTGGGCGGCTATGACGAGTTCCACACGTCCCTCATGAACCAGCGGTTGGGCGATAAAGGCAGCCGGTGCTTTCCGGGCGGGTGCATAAGGCTCAAAATCGGCTAACCCGAATTGTTTGTTCTCCAAAACTTCTCCTACCAACCGACCCAAGTTTGTATCTTTATAGGTACCTGTCAGCATGTTTGTCTGGAAGTCCGGTTGGTGTTCAACAGAGTAAAAGAGATATCCATCCGGATTAAACAGGTAAAGGTCATAATAGCCGTATTTTTCTTTGTAATTGGTGAAAAAGTCTTCCACTTCATGCACAACTTTAGGAGCAAACGCTTCCTCAACAGAAATGTCAGCTATGATGGCCCAATGCACGCCCGGGATCTCCAGGGGGGAATAAGCGGACAATACCGGTGTGCCTCTGAAGTTGCGGATAATCTTTTCACCTGTTTTACCGGCCAAAGTTTCGTTTACGGCTGCAGTATTCACCAAATAAGTCGGATCGAGAATAGTACTATCTTCTACTAAATTAGAGTCTGAGCGGAAGAGCTTGTCGGTAGCCACCAGATATGTCTCGCCGGTTTCACCCAATCCAGTGCGCTCCTGCATGATGGCGTTGATCTGTTGGATAGGGATCTGGAGCATGGCAACGCCCGTTGTTTTTCCACCCTCCTTTATCGGCGCGGCAATGAAGGCTGCGGGCGCGTCACCTGAGGGCTCATACAATCCAAAGTCCTGAACGGTTGGAGCGGTCAATCCGCCGTTGAAAGCTCTGCCGGCCGGGCTGTCCTTCAGCTTACCGGTTTTCAGGTTTTGACCCAGATCGGAGGCTTTTTCCACAGTGTAAAGCACCTGACCCTTATCGGAGATGAGGAAAAGATCAATATAGCCGTACTCTTCTATGAATTCCGCCATCCAGGGGCCATAGGTCAGCTCCACAGCCTTCCACTCTGAGCCACCGATTTTGCCGGTTACATTTTTAAAAGCCGATAGTCCCTCGGCAACCGCCGGGTTGGTGGACAGGGCTCTTACGTCAGACAGTCGAGCGCTAAAGTAGTCTTCGATTTGCCCCTTTTTTATGGTCCGCACGGCAGTAAGCTGGTCAAATGCATTCTGACGCAAAGTCTTCACTGTTCCGAGCAGAATATTCATGTCACTCTCGCTTCTATAAAGGAAGTTTTCGATAGCCTGAGTCTTGTTGGCTCGCACCGCTTCCAAATTGTCGAATGTCCTGCTCATTAGAGCGTTTGATGACGTCATAAGAGTGATGATACCGACAACTATGAGGGGAATGAGAGCCAAAACCAAAAGCGCAACCAATAACTTGGTACGGATGCTTTTGCCACTCTTCCAGATTGATCCGAGTCCTGACTTCATCAGGCGGCCAATCGTACTTCCTCCAGACTTTGCCAATCTGCTAGAGGATGTTTTTTCATTTTCCATCGGAAAACCTCCTGTACAATATTTTTTATTACTTCAATTGCTTAACAAATCCTGCTGCACTCCTTAAAAGCTTCGGCCGTATTTCCGGCCGCTTACTTGTTTTAGACTCGATTGAAGCGGAGGCATTTTGGATTATGGTTCGTTTTCAGGCTCCATAAGAGAGCTTTTTTACCCGGGCTTCATGGGCGCTGGGGTGTGGAGTGTAGATTTTATTTCATTAATTCTTAACACGAACTAACCTATTCCTTCTGCTAAGCGACCGGCTTGATTGTCCCGCGGCAATAATTTGGCAACGGTCGTCACCAGTTCGTTATCATCGATTGGCTTGGTCATATATTCATCCGCTCCTTGTTTCAGGCCCCAGAATCTATCGCTGTCTTGCGACTTGCTGGTTATCATGAGAATTTTGATGTCTTGAGTGTCGGGGGACGTCTTTAGTTGACGACATACTTGAAAGCCATTTTTTTTAGGCAAAATTACATCTAGGACGATTAAGCTGGGATTTTCCTTTACGGCTTTTTCAAGAGCCTCTTCACCATCAACGGCGGTGATGACTTCACATCCATTGCCCTGAAGAATATCCACAATATTACGCAGATATGTTGGGCTGTCTTCTACTACCAAAATTTTCGAATTCGCCATTTTTATTCTCCTTCTTTTTCGCTATTTTCCATTCGGAAAATTCTTCCTTACTAAAAAAAGGAAGATGCTTCCGAGCAGAAAAAAGCTAAATTTATAGCATTGCGACTGCTTCCCCGGGTTGGAAAGTGAAGGGCCGGTAGCGGATGCGTCAAATCCGGCCCTTCCTCCTTGGCTTAAATATTTATCGCTTCATAAATTGGTCGATACCTTCTTCTTTCCACACTTTCAGGGTTTTTTTGTCCTTATCATCTATTTTGACTCCGATTGCATTGATCGGAACATCGTGCTGCTTCTGAATCTCGATCCAGTTCTTTTTTATAGCACTGTTAATACCCATTAAATTATCTCCCTTATTTGCAGATGTATCGATGATCGTCAAAAAGTCTTTGAATGGATAAAAGTTGATAATGACCCGGGGCTTCCGGGCCGACCACTGAGACCGCAGTCTGGCTGAAGGCATCTTGTAAAACTTCGTCCGTCAGGAACTGAAACTTCTGAGTTTGGATTTCGTCGATTTGAGCCAGGATATCTTCGTCCGGTATGTACCTGCCGAAATAGAGTTCCTGTGATGCCAAACGGTTCATGCGGGTATTGGTATTTTCCCCTGAAATAAGATGCTGCCCCCGGATGTGCATTTTTGCTTTCCAGAGTTCTTCTTCGTCTACCGGTTCCTTGGCGGATTTTAATTTCCATAATTCATCAAAGACCAATTCCAATACCTGCAAAATATTTTCTGCAGCAGCACAGCCTTCAACCACCAGCATTCCATCGTCGCGATAAGCATGATATTCTGAGCTAATATGATAAACCAGTCCCCTGTTTTCGCGCACTCGGCGAAATAATCGCGAACTGATACCTCCTCCCAGGATGTTATTCAGAACGTGCATTCCATAGCGGTCCGGATCCGCATATGGGCACGCCCGAATTCCAAGGGAAAAGTAGACCTGGGAGACCGGCATATTTTCAAGGACCACGCCCGGCTTGAATACTGGTGACGCCTTAGCGACCGGCTCGCTTTTTCCCATCATCCGCCAAAAGGCATCCCGCACCTGAGCGACAAAATCCTCATGATCGACGTTGCCGGCAGCCGCAACGATAATACGATCCGGCGAATAATGCTCATGTACATAATAGATCACATCTTCGCGGGTCATTAATTGGACAGTATCGGGTCGGCCGGCAATGGAACGGCCCAGGGAATGATCAGACCAGGCAAAGCCCTTTAAAAGATCATGGGCTCGTTCGGATGGCATGTCACCGGTGCGTTCAATCTCACGCAATATGGCTGTTTTTTCCCTCTCAAGGCTGTCGGGCGGAAAAATCGAATTGAGCAGAATATCACCCAGCAGATCCAAAGCGTAGGTAAAATAATCATCCAGCACCGTAGCAGAGTAACAGGTAAAATCACGGGCTGTAAAAGCTCCCAGGTGTCCACCGGCTTCATCCATTAAACGGGCAATTTGAGACGCACTGCGGCTACTGGTGCCGCAAAACACAGCATGCTCCACCAAATGGGCCAGCCCGCTCTGCTCCGGACCTTCGTCGAATGGGCCTGCGTCTATCAGAATACCCATTGAGATTGAGCGATGTTCGGGCATGGTTTCCGTCACAACTCTTATGCCGTTTTCCAAGGTTGACTTTCGATACATACCCTCTCCTTCTCCTAAGCCCTAAGTCCCTGTTGTTGGCTCAGGCGATATTCTTCAGTACTGATCCGCCAGCGCATTGAAATGACGATCTTAATCCTTATGGGATAGGTAACCGGCCAACTTGGCAATCCAAATAAATTGTACCCATCATTTTGCAATTTTAGTTTCATGAATCGTTCACTTTCTTCCATGAAGGATGTTTTGCATATGAGCCACCACTAAAAGACTGTCTTCCCACTCGTAAACACCCTTTGCAAAATAATTTTCCGGAATCCATCTACCTGAAATCGAAGAGCATTCAATCGGAAGCGTCAGCATTCGAATCGGAGGAACAATACGAAGCATGATTCGATAGATGCCCATCGGAGCGGCTTCATTTTTTAGGGCCCGTACCACCATCAGTCTTTGAATTTTTGAGGAGTCTAAAGACTCCATACCCAAACAGGCCTCTAAAGAGATAACCGGCATGACCTGATTGCGCCACTCTGCTACTCCTTCTATATAAGATGGAGAAAAAGGAACGGGTCGCACCGGTGTATCCATTAAAATATCTTCCATCTGGTACTGGCTGAACACAAAATAAATCTGCTTGTTCGCTACCCGAGGAGTTTGGGCAGAGTAAATAAGCACCCTTTGCTCCGGGGTTGAAATTTGATTAGTGTTCTGCATCTCTTAAGCCTTTCATCTTACGATTCACTTTGAATCTTGCGATTACGCTTGAGGGGTGGCATCCCTGTCGGCTTGCAGAAGATTCGCCAGGAACGAGCTCGATTCGCATTGCGAATCATCCTCAATATCAATTGTATCAATTGTTTCTGTAATCAGATCCACTATCTCTGCATTTTCGGTCGGCGGCCTGAATTCTGGACTGGCTTCAGTCTGTTGTGTTTCATAAATATCGGAATCTTGAGTCCAACTGCCGACAAGCGACCTGGCGCTGTGATCTGAGGCGGCCGATACCTCATCTACCAGGGTGATTGTTTCTCCCACGTCAGGGGAAGCATCTCCGCATACTGAAATGTCTGTGGTATTTTTCAAGCTATCTGTTTCCTGAACAACTTTTTCTATTCCTTCCGGTGCCAAAAGTAATATGGGTGTGTCTTGATGTTTCAATACTTGGGGAAAACACGACATCGGAGCACCCTCGAAAATGGGAGAAAGAGGCTCGATACTATCATTATCTACGGAAACCACCTGACCTACGCGGTTGACGATCATCCCCATAGATTGCCCTTCTGCTTCGACCATGATTAATTTTTCATTTTCGAAATCACGGCTTGCATTTTCTTTTCCAAAGATGGAGACAAGATCATACAGCGAGGTTTGCTTGTCATCAAACACGCGGCTAAGCTGGTTGCTGCCTTCAGACCCTTCGTCAACAATATGCTTGACACTTTGTATGCTCTTGACGCGTGCTAAATCGATGCCGTATGGCAATGTGCCTACCTGGAATAGCAGCAGTTTTTTCATTATCGTACCTTCTACCCAACGAAATTGAATTTATTATGGGCGGCAAAGTCATCAGTCAACGGAATTTAATCTTGCAGCCATCTCAGTAAAATCGAAATTATTATTTCATTTGCCGGCGGTTTCTACTTTTCCTTATTCTGATCCTCTGCCTGTTAGTTTTAAAATTAAACGCACAAATTCATCGTCATTATATGGCTTGACAATAAAACCTTTGGCTCCCAACGCTTTGGCCTTGTCCCGATGCTTAGTTGCGGTTCTCGAGGTCAGCATCACAACCGGGATATTCTCAAACCCAGCCCGTGCTTTAAGGGCACCTAAAAATTCATAGCCGTTCATTCGAGGCATTTCGATATCAAGTACAATCAGATCCGGCCGAATTTCACTCAACCTGTCGAGAGCATCGATTCCGTCCTTGGCTGCTTGTACCTTCCACCCCTGATCTTCAAACAGTCGCGAGACGACTTGTCGAATACTGACCGAGTCATCCACAACCATTATATTAGGCGGTTTTTCTATTATAAGCTCCTTGTCCGTATGCGGATCCACTAGCGTTGTCGTCTGGGACAATAGCAACTCTTCTAAGTTCAGGATGGGGATCACGCTTCCGTCTCCCATGATAGTAACGCCGGATACTCCCTTTACATAGCGAAGGTGTGAGCCCAGGCTTTTGATAACGATTTCTTTTTGGCCCACTAATCTATCAATTATGAGTGTTCCCCTGCGGCCACCGGTTTCCACCACCAAAGTTACCGGATATTTTGCTAGCGGCACAGTTTCCGAATCTCTTCTTCCGACACCGAGTAGTCCGGCCAGCTGAAAAAGTGGTAGCACCTCGTCATTCAACCTTAGCACGTCTTGATTGGGTCCCATTACATTTTCCGGGTCTAATCGAATGATCTCGCTGATCTCATTTAAAGCGATGGCGTACGTTTGCCCCTGGACGGTAAACAGCAACGCCTGCACAGCCGCTAAGGTTAAAGGGATGCGAATGGTAAACACGGTCCCTTGCCCTTTTTCAGATGCCACCCGAATAACGCCTTTGAGATTCAGGATATTTTCTCTAACCACATCCATCCCCACGCCGCGGCCCGAGGTTTCGCTGATCTGAGTGCGTGTGCTGAAACCGGGATAGAAAATAAATTGAGACAGCTCATCATCGGACATCTGATCGACTCTATCGGAGAGCCGCATTTTACGAACTGCTGCCTGGATGGCGGCGTAGTCGAGGCCGGCACCATCGTCCGCGATGCGAATCACGACCTGATTTCCTTCACGCGAAGACTCCAGTTTAATGGTGGCAACCGGTGGTTTTCCTAAATTCTGCCTCATTTCCTGCGGTTCAACACCATGATCAACTGCATTTCTGAGTAGGTGCATTAGCGGGTCTGCCATTTTTTCCCAAATCAGTTTGTCCAGCTCAATGTCTTCGCCGGTAACGACCAGGTTGACTTTTTTGCCCAAAATCCCGGCAACTTCACGCACGGTTCGGCGCAATTTACTGGTAATGGTCGAGATCGGGGTCATGCGAGCCCGCATCATTTTATTCTGCAGCTCACTGAGAATTACCCGTTGTCGGGTGAGACGGCCCTCAAAATCGCTGTGAAGGTTTGACAATTGCGTGTGGAGTGCACCCACATCTACGGCAGATTCATTTAATGTGCGAATAATCAGGTTTAACTCAGAATATCGATCCAGTTCCAACGTATCAAAGTCCTCAAAATCAGCCGTTTGCAGGTCATTTGAACCACTTGTGGTAGAAAACTTGGGTATAGCTCTCAGCTGTTCAAGGGCGTCTACTTCATAGCTAACCTCTAAGTCTCGTGCAATCAGTTTGAGACGTTCGCGATATAATTCAAGATCGTTTACGGAATCCGTAAAGGTCTCCATTTTCTGGTCAAATGCACTCAGGGCAATAATAAGCTCACCGGTCAGGTTGACCAGATCATCAAACCGCGACAGGTCCAGCTTGAGTGTCTTGGTAAATCGAGCGCCTAATTCCGAAATATCATCTACCTGCGTAGGTTCCTCGAAAATATCTGTTTGAGCACTTTCGCCGCTAAATTTTTCTGCCTGTAAAATTTTATTCAGCGTTGATATTGTCTCGTCATCGCTACCTGGTTTGCTTTCTCCGAAGGTCTTTTCATTTTCTGAAGGATTCTGACCCATCATTTCATTGTACTGATTTTTTAAGGATTGGGCCTTGGCAGAAGAGACCTCTTGAGGATTGGTGATGATCCGTTCCAGCATGTCTGTGGAATCCGCGACCAGTGATACAATCTCCGGAGAAATTTCCCGGGCCTCTTCATAGAGCCAATCTAGAACATCTTCCAGACTGTGGGCGTAGGTTGCAAAATCCTGAAATCCAATAACTGCGGCGGCTCCTTTTAAAGTATGAACGGATCGCCGAATCCGGCGTGATTCTTCCCTCAGAATTTGTGAAATTGGAATGGTTGTTTTTACCTGCTTATCAAGAACGTTTAAGGAACGCCCCAGATCCTCCAGGTGTTCTTCCGCTTCCTCATAAAAGCTTTCCAGCAAATGAGGCGAAATATCCAAACTGTTTTTTTCTGCAAGATGGGTTGTCTCGATGTCTTTTGCGGCATTAGGCGAGTATTCGTCCCTTGGTGGAAAAAAACCAGAAGGAGAAATCGATTCAGTCCCGACGCCAGATACTGCTGGAAGTCGGTCACTCGGTTCTGGACCGGGTTTCCAGCTTTGGTCAGGTTCAATATTTTCTTCAGTTCTGAGCCCTTCATTTTTCGGAACTGAGTCCAACAATTGCTGAAGCGCCTGATCATCCTCTTCCACAGAAAGCCCCCGGGTTCGCCTGAAGGCCAACACCGTCTCTTTGAGCATACTTCGGGACGCCACCCCTCCGTTCATGTACCCAAGGCAATATTCCCGGAACAATTCAACGGTTTGCTGCATAGTATTGAAAGCTTGATTGCTAAACTCATATTTACCTGCAATAATATCATCCAGGTATTCTTCCATCTGAAAGGCAAGCTGGCTTAACCCGTTCAACCCAACCAAAGATGAAGCCCCTTTTATGGTGTGCACCAATCGATGGCTCTCTTCAAGGGCCTTACTTTGCTCTGCATCCTTTTTAAGAGACTCCAATCCATTGATTAAGGTAGGAATGTAGCTTCCTACCTCTTCGATGAAATCCCTTATCATTTCAATATTGGGAGGCATGGACATATATAAACTCCTAAACTGATTCGCCGGATCGATCGATCATTTTTCACCAAAACGTGGTTTTGTTTAATCCCTATGTTTGAGACACCATGTTATTTTGGGTCTTAAAGACTACATTATCTAATTTTCCTTAAAACCTGTCATACGCGCGCAAGATAACAGTTTATGGACGTCAAGTATATTGGTTAGGTTTTCCCCGGAGACGGCTACCCCCAAAATATAGTTCGCGATTTCCCCTTCTCTGTAGGGGCTGTTTTGAAGATCAGCGTCTATTTGTTCAAGAGAAAGAATTCCCATTATTCGGTCGACAATTATTCCTACTTTCATGTCTTGATTGTGAATAATGAGAAAACGACGTTCTAGTTTAGTCCTTGTTGTAGAAATCCCAAAAAATGCCTTCAGATCTATAAAGGAGATGATTTCGCCGCGCACATTGCTGATACCCAGAACCCAGTTCGGCAGATTCGGCAGCGGTGTAATGTCCGGACGGCGTCCGATCTCAGTAGCGCTGGCCAGGGGAAGTGCAAAGAGCGTTTTCTCCAGGGCGAACAGGATAAATTGGTTTTGAAAGGAAGTAGGCGTTATAATCGGTTCTGTGGATATTTCTTCTTCGCTTCTAACGATAGCAGAAGGGTTCCCTATTTCGTTGTCAATTTCGGCGATTAATTCATCCAGAGAAAGGGTCGTTTGATTCTTTTCGGCTTCCGCTATCGGATTAAAGCTTTCTTCAGGTTTGTCAATTATTTCCATTTACTTAATGTACCTTTCAATGGTTTCTACCAGTTGGGCCGGATCAAAAGGCTTTGTAAGATAGGCCGAAGAACCGGCTACTTTCCCTTTAACCCTATTGATAATACCATCCTTGCTGGTCAGCATGATGACCGGAATGTATTTAAATTCTGGGTTATCTCTGATAATCGAAAGTATCTGATAGCCGTCCATCTTTGGCAAAATGATATCCAGCAGGATTAGATCGGGTTTGGCTTCATTTAACCTACTCAGGGCCTCAAGCCCATCTTTTGCCTCTATAATGTCAAAGCCTTTCTGACTTAGCGTAATTGATATGACCTTGCGAATTGTTGGACTGTCTTCTACGACAAGTATTTTTTTTCTGACCTTGGCCTGTAATGATATAACGGTCGAATCACTTTTATTGCGGATGATAGGTGGCTCATTGGATAAAAACGATCCATTGGAAGCCGTGTGTTTCAGTAAAACATTCAATTGTTCGGAATAAAACCGCTCTCCGGGGACAAGCTTAGAGGCAAGGTCTAGATGGTTTAGTGCTTCCTCATAGTTATCCATATTGAGATAGACCATACCCAGCCAATAATGTGCTTGAGCATTTTTTTCTTTTTCTATGACCCGGGTATATCTAACAATCGCTTCTTTATGGATCTTTTCGTTGCCGCTGTGGTCCAATTCAAAAAAATGATCATGGATGAGTAAATGGCATTTGCAATATGGACAGGTTTCAGCATCACTTTTCAATGGCAGCCAGCAAAATGGACATCTAACGAAAGGATCATCATGGAATCGGTTTTTCACCTGTTGGAATTTCTTGACTTCCTCTATGACTTCCGGATCATCCGGTGCAATTTTGAGTGCATTGTTTAATGATCCTTCAACAGCCTTGTAGCTCGCAGAAATTCTTGAAAACCACAACCAGGCCTTGTGATTTCGTTTATCCTGCTTTAAAATTTTGCTTAACAGTAATTTCGCTTTTTTAAGGTGGTACCCTTCAGCCTCCTGTATGGCTTCATCCAAGAGATCCGCTTGATCGAGAAGTAGACTATTTTCATCGGCCTGACGGGTGGAATTAAGCAGGATTTGCATCAGGGGTGTGTAAACTTTTCTCTCCGTTTTGCAGCTATCTTGTACTTCCGCCTGCGCATCTTTCCAGGAAATAATTTTGGTCGCCGCTTTTTCACCGTCGATACCATCGGCTTCAGCATTTACCAAATTCCCTTTGCTGATATAGAGATAGCCAACCTTATTTTTTGACTTCACCTTTAGCGTGCAGGTTTTTTGTTCCAGATTAATCAGCTGCAAGAAATTGACAAGCATAAACCCGCTGATAAAAGCGTTTGATTTTTCTTGTGGTGAGTTCATACAACCTAACCTACCATATTTACCGTATTCCTCTGCATTTGCTAACGATGATGACATGTGATTTTTCTGAACATCGTCGTTTGATTTTTTCTTTATAACGGCGCAGACAGGATCATTTTTTCGTATGATTTAGTTATGCCAACAACTGATCGACAGAAATTAAGCAGCCTACCAACGAATATTCTGTATAAAATTACTTTTTTATCGCTCCAAAAAATATAAAGCTACTGAGGCCCACACTATAAAGGGAGTTGCTGGCTGCCACGAGCACTGCTTTTGATTCAATGCTTTAATAAGAGCTTCAGAATTATTATCGGTCAATCCGTCAAAGACGTTAACAATAATAATTTTAGTATTCTTGACATATCTCTAAGTCAAAAATATATTCGAAGCCTTTTGAGAATTCTCTTTGTTTTATCTGTGATCAGGAGGTTTTAAGAAAAAGCGGTCAGGAGCTTTTAAGAGAGATATTGTTATACCGGCTGGGACAGGACGGGACCTATAGATATTTTGTTTCGTCCTTTATTTTTAGATGTATACATTGCGCTATCCGCACGATGAACAAAACTTTTAATTTCCTCATCAGTCAGATATTCAACCACCCCAATGCTTACAGTTACTTTCAATGGTTTGGGATATGATAACGCTTGAGTTTCATATTCGACCGCATGTCTTACTCTCTCGGCAACCGAAATTGCCATTTCGAGCTCTGTTTCAGGTAGAATTATGGTGAATTCATCCCCGGCATACCTGTAGGCTGTATCTTGCATTCTAATAGCTGATTTTATGATTTCCCCGATACCGGAAAGGATCTTATCCCCGAAGAGGTGCCCGTAGGTATCATTCAATGATTTGAAATTGTCGATATCCATCAGAATAAGGGTAAGAGGGCGAAAATAGCGATTGGACCTATCGACCTCTTGAGCGATATGCTTATAAAACTGTCTCGTATTAAAAAGACCTGTCAAATCGTCTCTGGTCGTTAGGTGGGTCAATTCTTCCATTTTTCGGCAATTTTCTTGTTTTTCGGTACGTTTTTTTAGCACGACGTTAATTCTTAGCAACAGATCTTCCAACCGTATCGGCTTAATAATCAAATCACTTGCTCCCCGGGCCATGGCATCTTCTATAGAATAATTTAAAGAATAACCCGTCATAATGATAACATCGGCTTTATAGTTATGCCTTATTATTTTGGTGAGCTCTAAGCCGTTCATGCCCGGCAATTCGACATCCGTAATTACAATGCTAATTTCTTGATTCTTGAGAATTTCAAGCCCCGCTTCGGCACTGATAGCCACAAAAGGTTCAATACCTGATTTTTCAAGAAAAATGTGGATCAATTCACGTATTGCTTTGTCGTCTTCTACAACTAATATTTTGGTTCTCACAACGTCAGACATTTAGATATCCCAGTTCCATAAAAATGATGAGAACGCTCATTATTTGTCTTCATCCTCATTTTCAATTTAATACGATACGGCCGCAAATGATTATCGGTCTTTTTTTGATAACTTGAATTCTCCAAGAAAGGATCAGACTAATTATCGGCAGATGGAGAAAATGCTTTAGGATTTGGTCAGTTTTTGCGACCGAAAATATGTCATTCAGGGGGAAATTCACTAACAATTCGAAATGTGGTAATGGGTCAACCTATAAAATACATGTCTGGAGGTTGGGCTCTGATCCATAAAGGTGTTTTGAATTTCTACCTGATTCGAGGGATTTTTTGGGAAAAGAGGTTCAGAGATATTGATGCTTAATGTTTCGCGAAATCCACCGTGGAGGCTTAACCTCCGCATTCCATAGGGCAGCAGGCATGCCTATGGATTGGGCGAGAATTTTCGCCTGCCTTTATCTTAAATCTTAAATTCCTGCAAAGATGCTGCTGAAAAATTTCACAAACGGCCAGATGATGCCTCCCAGAACAGACACACCGGTTGCACTGCCGAATATGATCAATCCAAGGAGGATAAATGGGCCGTAGCGATCCATAAAATAAAACATTTTGCCAAACCTGTCCGGCAGAAGACCAGCTAAAATTTTGGAACCGTCCAGCGGGGCAATGGGTAGGATGTTGAAAATAGCCAGTGCCAGATTGATCTGCAGGCTCATAAATACCACATAGATGAGCAAACTCATAAAGGAGGTCCGATCAGGTATCTCGCCCGTGGCGAAAAGAATTCTGAGCAAAAGTCCGCTGCCAAGCGCTAAAGCCATATTCGCCAAGGGACCGGCGGCGCTGATCCAGAGCATATCCTTTTTGGGATTTTTCAACCGATATGGATTTACCGGTACCGGTTTGGCCCACCCAAAGTGTACCAGAAAAATCATGATCGTGCCCAATGGATCCAAATGTCGCAGTGGATTCAGGGACAGACGTCCACTTTGCTTGGCGGTATCATCTCCGAGCCGGTCGGCGACATAAGCATGGGCAAACTCGTGAAATGTTAATGCCAACAAGATCGGCGGAGCTATCAGCAGCAGGTTTTGAATTTGCATATCTTTTCCTTAATCAAACGGCGATGACAAATGGTAGATCACTATTGCAAGGAATCCGAATTGATTGAAAGTGACTTTAAAATCCTTTCTAATTCACCATTCAAAAGCTCATTTTTTTTCAATTTCAGGGAAGATGATCCGCAGCAGGCGAAGAGTGCGATGCAGAAATTGGTCAAAAAGGGACGTTTTGGAAAGGCTCAATTCAAGGAGGCGCTATTTTTCTTAAAGTTTTTATTTTACAATTGAGATCCCGGCCCTCTGGGTCAAGATTTCCTGATTAGATGTCCAACTTCTCAAGCTGGTTGAGGTCTTCAGTCAATCGCTGGATACGAATGCCCAGCGTTTCCACGACGCCGGACTGCGCTTCAAGCCAAAACGGCAACGCCCGCTGCAAAATGCTCCGGCCCTCATGGGTTAATTCGAGAACGCGGGTTCTTTGATCCTTACCGGGACTGGAGCGGACGAGCTCTTGCCGTTCTAAGGGTTTCAGGTTACGATTTAGGGTAGTACGATTGAGCAGCAAAAGATCGGCAAGCTGGGTGATGGTAATCGAAGGATTTAGAAAGATTGCGTTCAGCAATGTAAACTGGGTACCTTTCAACCCCGCTGGTTTTAAGTGCACATCATAATAATTCCCAACCACCCGCGCCGCCCGGCGCACCCGCATGCCCATGCAGCTGTTTTCGACTTTCCGACAAATTCCTTTGAGTCGATCGTTACTTTCTTTATTCATAATGGATGTATGTACACATTAAGCTGTCGGTTGTCAACCCTTTTTACCTATTTTTTACAGCACGGGTGGGCGAGCAATAGAAACTATTCGCGATTATAAGCGGCGTGCCGAATGATTTCGCCTTCGATAAGGATGTACCGGATCCCAGTGGCGCCGAAAAACTGGTTCCCAATCCCTGCAAGACCTGGAAAGATGTCAATCCGGCACTGCCGGCGAAATCCATAATGTCTCCCTGGATATTGGACGGAGTGAGGTCCTTTCCATGATCGGCCCCTCCGGTTGCGGCAAGTCGACCTTCATCCGGTGTTTGAACCGCATGAACGATACCATAGAAAGCTGCCGTGTGACCGGCGAGATAGCGCTCGATGGTGCCAACATCTATGATAAAAGCATCGATGAGGTTCCTTTAAGGGCTCAGGTCGGCATGGTGTTTCAAAAGCCGAATCTGTTCCCGAAGTCAATCTACGATAACATCGCCTATGGCCCCAAGATCCACGGGCTTGCCGAAAACAAGGCTGGACTGGATGACATTGTGGAGACTTCATTAAAAAAAGCGGGGTTATGGGATGAAGTCAGTGACAGTCTGGATCATCCGGGCACCGGTTTGTCAGGCGGACAGCAGCAACGTCTGTGCATTGCGCGGACCAACGCTGTAAGTCCGAACATGACGGGTTTAGGTAAGACCCAATTCTTACCTTCTTATATTGCCAAAGCCATTTACAATTTCAGGAGAGGTTTGCTATACATCACACATCTGTATGTGCGGGGAAATCTGATATAAAGAGAAAGACTTAAGCATGAAGGATAAAGGCCGGCTATTTTATCTGATAGGGGCTTCGGGATGCGGCAAAGATAGTTTGATTCGCTATGCCAGGCAACACCTGAAGGGAAATGAAACGGTGTTATTCGCCCATCGTTATATCACCCGACCGCCTGCCGCCGGCGGTGAAAATCACATTGCCTTGAAACGTGAGGAATTTTTAAAGCGGCTCGAAAAAGGATTATTTGCCATGCATTGGCAAAGCTATGGTTACCATTTCGGTATCGGTATTGAAATTGACTTTTGGCTTTATAAAGGGTGCCGGGTAGTCGTTAACGGCTCACGGTCTTATCTGCAAGAAGCAAAAGATCGTTATCCGAACCTCAAAGTGATATGGATTGATGCCTCCCATGCGGAGCTCAAGCGTCGACTGGAAGCCCGTGGCAGGGAAACCACGGAGCAAATCAAGGACCGACTTGATCGCAATCGAAAGCTTAAAAGAGCTTTGATTTGCAAAATCCCCGATACGATCATCCTCAATAACAACGGGGCTCTGGATACTGCCGGGAAGTTGCTGGTGAAACATCTTTCAGACTTATGATTTCAGTCAATTGCGATAAAGTGCTTTAAGATGAAACTATTGTAACAGTGATAAATATCGAAAAGATCAACAATCTTGATCCGGTAAATTCTCACCCCGCCCCTGCCTCTTCAAAAAAAAACAAATATCAAATAGTTCTACGCTCTAACCACCCTGAGCCAAGTCGAAGGGTAAATACCAATGATCGAACCTCAAAGTTGCGGCAATTCTAGCCAAAAAGCCCATAAAGGATAGGACCGGCCCTTTTCCCGCCGGCATCTTCGATTTCGAGACGTGCATAAGGCCAGTCGCAGGGAAGTTCAAATCCAGCCCGGCAGTTGGGTTCCTTACCGATGGCATGAATCCACTGCCATTTTCGCAGTGGCAGGATTCTCAAGGATGGCGACGAGCCGGCCGAGATGTTCCATGGCAGCGAGAATCGCCCTGAAGGTTTGTTGTGATCCAAGGGTGGAATCCAACAGAAACTCTGTCGGATTTAACTCCGAATACTCCGACGAAAAATCCGACGCACCCTCCTGCCAGGTGGGCAAGGGGCACGGGGACCATGTTGGTATGGGTGTTGCCGACAAAAATGGTCAGGCCGGTGGCGGTCTCGTAAATTATTTTGGCGACTAAGCCGCCGAGCAGTAACGAGAATAAGGCGACCCAGATCCAGCTGCGAGATCGTATCTCCCGCTTGATGAATAGGACCATCAGCAGTGCATAAAGGGCACAATCCAATCCGGATAGTCCGCCGTAAATCATAAGACCCGGCATGCCCCACCAGATGACGATGGGAATGGAGATGGCGGATATCCCCACGGTTGCATAATATTTTTTTGGGTCCATGATTTCGCACAAAGACCCCAAAACTAGGAAGGTAGCGGCGGACCAGAAAAGGTGATCGGTTGAAAGGTGCACCCAATGGCAAGAGATCAGACGCCACAGTTCATGATGGACAGGGGTGGAACGGTCATAGAGCAGTTGAATTCTCAAGCTATAGCAAAGATGAATGAGCGCAGCCGCTACGGTGAGCAGCAGTGAGACGCAGGGGTTGCGCCTCACTGCTTGGCCACCTATTTGTATACGGTGATTATACATCTTTAGTTGTTTTTCTTCCGCGTGATGAGTCTCAGACCGCCGAGGGCAGTCAAAACAAAGGCCACGATACCGGTGACCGGATCGATGGCGCCGCCTCCACCCCCTAAATTGGGTGTCTTGAACTTAAAGGCAGGCTTTTTCCGATCAACCCGGTAGTTTTTAACAGGCTGTTGCGATCTTGAGGACCGGGCCTGCTGCTCCCGCGCGATGCGAGTCTGATTATGTCGCCCGATTCCCCGATCAGCGAAAGCCGTGTCGCTGAGAACCACCATAGAGGTGTAGTCGGTGACGATCTGATAAGCGAGGCCAAGATCCATGATGGCGTCTTCCGACTCAGACACCGGCATCGTTCCGATCCTTTCCATGGCTTCGATTTTTTCGATGGCTGCCAGGGTCCAGAGCCTCTCCAGTTCCGGATGGTCCCCATCAAGGTCCGGAAATAAAAAGTCCGTTGTGTAGGTTTTGTCCTTTCCGGTCAGATTGGCTTTAAGCGTTACGCGGGCATTTCCGCCCTTTTCATATTTACCGAAGAAGACAAGCTGCTGGCCGCGATAGACCTTTTTAAATGTTTCATCGGTCATGTCAAAAACCTTCACGCCTGAAATTTTAACCTCGGCATTGAGAAGGGCTTCGTACTTGATTTTGCTGCCGGCCAGCAAAAGCTTGCCCATGATGTCATCGGTGTTTGAAATCGTGTCGTAAAATCCGCCGGTCGTTTGGGTAATGGTTTGCATCAGAGGCCAGTTGGAACTGTTTCCCAGTAAAAAGCCGAAAATCCGGACGTCCACCTGCTGCAGTAATTTGTAAAATTCCTCAGGGTTGACGACACCCGTGTTGGTCACCGCGTCGGTAACGAGGATGATGTTGGCAGCGCGGTCGTCATCCAGATGTTTCAGCGCCAGAGAAAGTCCGGCGTAGAGGTTGGTGCTGCCGCCGGCGTTGAGCGAGTCGATCATCTCCTGCGCTTTGATCAAAGCGGCGTCGGATACCGGCAGCCATTCACGTGTCAGTTCAGCAGCCTGGCTGGAAAACGTCACGATTCGAAATCGGTCTCCGGGTTTGAGCTTTTCCATGGCTTTCAGTACACC
>CAMYLH010000002.1 GCA_947259065.1 uncultured Desulfobacterales bacterium | reverse complement strand
TCCTTCTCATCACCTGATTTAATTGCCTCTATGACGGACTGAATGATGCTGTCGTTAATCCCATTATTTTTAAGATTAATAATATCCTGAACGCTGATATGTCTGATAGACCGTGTTTGTCTGCCGTAGACGATAGGTTCGGAGATGCTCAGAAAGGAGCCTTCCTGCATCAATATCCGCAGCGTCTTTTCGGTCACACCCGCCTTCTTCATATTCACGATATCATCGACGCTGAATGCCGCTGTCTCTATCACTTTCTCTTTGAGGATGAGCTGGATGGTCTTGTCACTGACGCCGGCCTTTTTCAGCTCAAGAATATCCTGGCCGGTTACAGTGGCGCCCGGTTGGGCTAGTACAAAGACAAAAAAAAGGAAAAATAGGATTGCAGGGATATTTCTGTTCATGGTTCCAACCTATCTTAGAAAATCCAACAGGCTCGGCTGAATAATTCTGGCCGCCGTCGCAATGGTGGTTTCATAGGCAAGTTCCAGATTTTGTAATTCTACCACGGCTTTTGTAATGTCGGCCTGTTCCAGGGTTGCCATAGCCTCTTCCACCTTGGGCCTTAGGTTGGTCATGTACTCGTCTGTGGCCTGCAAGCGATATAGGACCGGTGTGTATTCGGATCTTCTGCTATTAATTTGATCACGACCGTCCTGCAGGACGTCGACCGCTGCCTGGATTTGAGCACTCCCAGCCACAGGATCAGGATTTTCCAATCCATCGATTAAATTTTTTAATTCATCGAATATATTTACCCCGCCATTGGCTGCATCTTGAAAAATATTGCGACCGTCGGCAACAATGTTGACCTCCACGTTATCGGAAACCATGATCCGAAGTTCCCCATCATCACCATTATAGGTTGCATTAAAATTGGCGTCGCGAGTGAACGGCGCGGTGTTGGTGGCATGCCCGGAAAAAATATAATTTCCGTTGAACTTCGAGTTGGCCATTTGCATGACCTGATCATATAAGTCTTTTACCTGAAGAGCAATAGATTGCCTAGCTGCGGAAGATAGGCTAGAACCGGAATAATTTGCGGCCAGCCCCCTGGCAGTCTTGACTAGATCGGAAGCTAAATCCAGGGTTATCTCATTGAATTCAAGTCGGGTCTTTCCCTGTTGAATATTTTCCTGGTATTGGTCGGTAAGGGCCAGATTGGTTCTGTAGCCAAGCACCTGTCCCATGCCTATGGGATCATCGGAACTCTTGTTGATGCGCTTCTGCGAAGCAATCTGCTGTTGGGTCTTAAGTAAATTTTCAGCATGTTGATTTATGTAACTGATAAAATTACTGGTGGTGATATTCTGGGTTACCCGCATGATAGTCTCCTGTGGAAAATTAAATCATATTCAATACCGTTTCCATCATTTCATCCGCGGTATTGATTAACTTGGCGGCTGCCTGATAGGCATTCTGAAATTTTATCAGATTGACCGTCTCTTCATCGATGGAAACCCCGGAAACCGATTCCCGATGATTTTCCACCTGAAGCACCATCTGAGATTGATGATCGTAATATGAGGTTGCCTGCTGAACCGCAAGGCCGACATCACTTACCATTGAACCATAATAGGCACCAAAAGTAGCCGTGTTGGCACTCATAGTCTTTGCTTTCTGCAAGTTGGCGATGGCAATGGCGTTGCCGTTGTCTCCCGGTTTGTCTCCGGGCACTAAATTAAAGCTATCCGCAGCGGCAATCAAATTGATATCATTGGAAATTAGCGGATTGACCTGTATACCGGCCGCCGTTGCAGCTCCTGTGAAAAAATCATTGCCGGTAGAGCCGTCAAGTCCGTAGCCGGCAGCGTGAAGGGTGTTGACTTCCGTCATCAGGTCTTGGGCCAGGGTATCCAGCTTATTCAAGGAATTGTCGACGTCGATATCCCTGGCATCCAGCCAGCCTTTCAGTTTACCCTTGGAAATATCGTTGGTGATTATTACCGCGTTGCCGGAACTGTCCATCCAGGTAATGTCTTGATGCCCGGTAGCGTCGACCTGGGTCGACAATTTATAGCTGCGAGTACCTTCCACAAGGACCTGTCCACTGCCCACCGAAACTGTGACGGCGCCGGTATTATCCTCGTAACTGTCGATGTCGATCAGTTTCGAGAGTTTTTTCAACACTAAATCTCGCTGGTCCCGGTAGTCGTTTGCCGCATGGCCGCCAGACTCCATCTGAATAATCTTCTGGTTGAGGTCGACGGTGTTCTCCGACAACCGGTTTATTTCATGAACAGCACCTTCGAGGTTTGCATCAATATCCTGCTGAATATTTTGCAGATCTTCATAGTTCTTAGATAAGGTCGCTGTCAGCATCTCACTTTTGGCCAAAAGGACGGTACGTTCGACCGAGCCGGATGGATTATTGGTCAGGTCCTGCCATGCATTCCAAAATTCGCTCATAACATGGTTCAGTCCGTAACCGCCGGATTCATTAAAAATCATTTCGACTCTTTCAAGAGAATCTTTGCGTGCTTCCCACTGTCCCAGGCTCTGGGTTTCGTTGTTGATCTGGACCCCCAGGAAACGATCATAAACCCTTTCAATTTCGTTAGCGGTTACGCCGCTGCCCAATGGTCCGCTGCCGGTGTTAACCGGCACGTCAGTCGACATATTCAGTCGTTGTCGCGAATATCCGGGAGTGTTCACATTGGCTATGTTATTTCCGGTAACATAGATGCCTTTCTGCTGCACCATGAGGGCATTACTTCCAATACTCAATAAACCGGGAATAGTTGTCATAATCAACCACCTTTGCTCGAGATTTAGGGGGCTTTGTTGCCATACTCGAGGGAATTGATAGCTTTTTGGTTTTTTTTAATAATTTAAGATACTTTAAAGCCTATGTTTTTCTGGTGCCATTTGCATTGAATCAACAATATGCAACAGTTAAATTTCGCCGTTCACACATTTTCCGGTTCGATAATTTTTCTGAATATTTCCCGTACGGTGGTAGACCATGTCGGATCGCGTCAACTCGCTTAAAAGATTGAATGATCCCCGTAAAAGGTCCAGGGAATGGTCAAATAACTGCTTGTTCCGGTGATTTGCATTTTTCACTGCATTCAGCACTGTCTTCAGGTCAGTGCCGGCCTGACATAGCCATCCGGCGAATGGTTCGCCTACCAGCTGAGAAATCATGCTAATGGTGAAATCCCGTGGGGGGTATCCCAAAGCTTTTGCCATCTCTATTACCAGCCGGATTCGTTGTTCTTCAACTAACCGAAGCTTCACCAGAATACTGTCTTTCTCTTCTCCGGCCTTGATTAAGGCATTTAATTCCGAACGAACAGCAGCATTGCATTCTTTGTCAATCACCGTCAAAATGGACCGGTAAAGTTCGCTTTCCTGTTCGAGGACACGTAACAGCTGATTAATCTTTTGGTCCATTTTCATGTTTGGATTTCCTGCTACAAACGTATCAATATGGGTTTATTATCGGTTGAAAAAAGCAAGAACTTTAGGGGTATCTTTCAAGGATTCCTTCGATTTACTCTGAAGCCGGATTATTATTTCTTGGCGACTTTGCGCCCAGCTGCTCCAGCAAAATGTCGGATAAACCGATGCCGCCGGCCGCAGACATCTTTTTCGATAATTCTATATCCAGCAGGGAGGTAAAAATTTCTTCGGCCTGACCGCCACCGATAAAGCCGGACTTTTCGACGGTGGCACGCATCTCCTTGAGAAGGTGGGTAAGAAAAAGGGACTCCATTTCCGCACAGGCTGCAGCCAGTTTCGGATCATCTTTATCGGTTGTATGATTGCTTATGGATTTTAAGCTATTGCCGATTCTTTGATTCTGATAAATTTGATTTACAGGTACCATCACCGGCGAAGCCGACAGAATTTTATCATCCATTACATTATCTCCAATTCGGCCTGCAGGGCGCCTGCGGCTTTCAGCGCTTGAAAAATGGCAATCAGATCACGTGGGGAAACGCCCAGGGCATTTAAAGCCTTAACAACCGCGGCTATACTAACGCCGGAATCAACCAGAAATATCGGATTGTTACCTTCTTGAACCATAACTCCTGAATCCGGCGTCACCACGGTCTCGCCTCCCGGTGAAAAAGGCAAGGGCTGGGAAACTCTAGAATCTTCCGTGATTTCGATACTCAAATTCCCGTGGGCAATCGCAACGGTTGATATTCTGACATTTTCACCCATAATTACGGTTCCGGTGCGTTCGTTGATAATCACCTTGGATACCGTGTCCGGCGTAACACCCAAGCTTTCTATCATCGTTACCAGGGCAACCACATTGCCCATATATTTTTCAGGGACTTTGACCTCAATAGTACCGGCATCATGAGTCCGGGCAATTTGGTCATAAAAGGCGATGTTGATCGCCCGGGCCACTCTGGATGAAGTGGTGAAATCGGGACTGTGCAGGGTTAAGGTCAGCGATTGCTTCTGGTTGAATTCGTTGGGGATCTCTTTTTCGATTAACGCGCCGTTGACAACCCTTCCCACCGTGGGAAAATTTTTCTGCACCCCGGAGCCTGAGGCGCCACCTACAGCAAAACCGCCGGTGCTGATGGGTCCCTGGGCAACAGCATACACCTGCTGATCAGCGGCTTTTAATGGCGTAAAAAGCAATGTGCCTCCCTGGAGGTTCTTGGCATCACCAATCGAACTGACGAGAACATCGATTCTGCTTCCCGAGCGTGCAAACGGCGGCAAATCGGCCGTCACCATGACAGCAGCTACATTATCCACCTGAATGTCTTCAGCCTTAACCGTTACCCCCATCTTCTCCAGCATGCTGGCCATGGATTGAATCGTGAATATGGCACTAGCACTGTCACCGGTTCCGTCCAGACCCACAATGAGCCCGTATCCGACCAGTTGATTCTGACGGACACCCTTGATATCCGCAATATCTTTGATTCGTACGCCAAATGCATTCCCAGTTAAGCAGAAAACGGCCGTTAGGGTAATTATCCAAGCAATAATTGTTGTGGGTTTCATTTGATCAAATAAATTTGAATCAACCATGGTGAATTGATCCAGCCCTTTGAGTTTTTTTTTTAAAATGGCCAGACGGTATTCAGCAAATTGGCGAGCCATCCCGGACGTTGGCGATCATCCACGATGCCGGAACCGCTGTATGCAATTTTGGCGTTGGAAATGAAAGTCGACATGATGACATTCTCATCGGAAATATCACGGGGGCGGATAATCCCTGATAAAATGATTAACTGGTTTTCGTTATTAACCATAACTTCTCGTGTCCCCACAATTTTTAAATTACCGTTGGCCTTGACATCAACGACTCTACAGGTAATAAAGGCCGATAATGTTCCGCTTCGAGTTGTTGCCCCGTCCCCCGCAAAGTTACTCTTCAGACTTCCTTTGACGGAGGGATTTCCGAAAGGGGTCAATTTAGGCAAACTATCTGGAACATCAGGCAAAACCTCGTTCGCCCACCAGTCTTCCACCCCGAACAATTTTTCAATACCGGCCTCAAGACTGGAGGTGCGTTCGGTTTCAGTATTGGCTTTGTTTGATGCCTTGGCAGACTCATCAATTTCAACCGTTACAATATCTCCGACATTACGCGCTTTGGTATCAATAAACATTCCGTTCAGGGAGCTGCGCACCTGCCAGAGGGAGCCATCATTGCTCACAGATGTTTTGCCTGCCGGATGAGGTGACATCTCTTCATTGGCCTGCATTTGCTGCAGTGCCGGTTGAATGCTGTTTCGGCTACCCGCACATCCGGCGAGACCGACGATTAGAATAACAGCGATAACGGCGGTTATTAAACGACCTGGTGTTTTCTGCATTTTGTTCTAACTGCTCCTGTTGTTGTTTAGAATTCAACCTTGACCGTGCTGGAATCCAGCACCCGCGCATAGAGAATTTTTTTGGAGTCAAAATTTATTACCGGGATACTTTCACCGAGTCTTCCTTTTTTTTTGACTTGTCCCAGGGCGGTAATTTTCAATCCCTCGGATTCGGCGATAATGATCACCACGTCTCCGCGTTTTACCAGCGGCGGGAATTCGACCAAATCGGCTCTCAGGACTGTTTTGGCGCCAATTGCTCTTCTCGTTCGCTTTCCGAGAACCACTTCCGGGTCCGTGACGACGCCGGTTGGTAATTTTGCCAAATCCATTTTTAACAACTCGATGTCATCTTCAGTAATCGGTTTATGTCTTCCCAGTGGCTTTTTTGTTATCACTACTTCAGCCAGCACTTCTACCGTGGCGGTGGCCCAGACTCGTTTATAAAACTTGCCGTTTACATCAAAATGAACCGAAAACGGGATTTGCCCCAACAATTCTCTGTTACGGGGTGGTATGACCTTAAAGGTTATGCGGCCATTGGGCAGCTGCAGGCTGTCTGCAACCTGTATTTCTTTGATGCTGCCATCAGAATGATCCTTTAAAATATTTTTTTGGATATAATCGGATACCAGCATTTTTATTTTTTCTCGGCTGACCTCGATAAAGTTCCGCGTAACGACAACTTCGGCGGGTATATGCAACACTATTTGAGACAAATCGATTCCGTTTTGTTTCAAGCGAAATTGAAAAATCTGTTTTCCCAGTGTGCGCGACTTCCCCGGCAGAGGTGCCCTTGCAACCACGATACTGCTCAGTTTTTGAACCAGGAGCGGATCATGGCCTTCGATCCCGGCGATCTTGCCCAGCAGGATATTTTCTTCATTAATCTGAACTTTCGGTAAAATTCTGATCCGGGTCAAATCAGCTGCTTCAGCTTCCCAGGATATTTCCGATATAAATACCAGCAGAAAAATAATGATCGGAAACAGGTGTCTATAGGCTTGATATTTATAATTTAATAGCTTCATTCAATTCTTTATCGTTTAACATTGTTGGCCAATTGCAGCATGTCATCAGCGGCCTGGATGGCTTTGCTGTTGGATTCGTATGCTCTCTGGGCGGTGATCATATTCACCATCTCATCCACAACACTGACATTTGACATTTCCAGAAATCCCTGGGCCAAGGTGCCCAAACCGTTTTCTCCGGCAGTGCCGGTCATTTCATCTCCAGATGCCTCTGATGTTATGAACAAATTTTTACCCATGCTGATCAATCCGGCGGGATTGACGAAGCGGGCCAATTCAATAGTGCCGATCTCACTGGGGGTGCTATCGCCGGCTTGCAGCACAGAAACCGTCCCATCCATTCCCACTGAAATTGATAAAGCATCCGTAGGAATCGCAATCTCCGGTTGCAAGGTAAATCCATCGGAGTTTACGATACGACCGTCACTATCCAGTTTAAACGTCCCGTCCCGTGTATAGGCAGTCTCACCGTTTGGAAGCGTTATTTGAAAAAATCCATCGCCTTCGATCGCCAGGTCAAGCTCATTCTGGGTGTTTTCCATATTCCCTTGGGAAAAAATTTTCAACACAGAGGACGGCCGGGTACCGTGTCCGAGTTGAATGCCCGCGGGCACCTGGGTGTCCTGGCTGGAAGAAGTTCCCGCAGGCCGAATGGTTTCATATAATAAATCCTGAAATTCGGCGCGACTTTTTTTGAATCCTGATGTGTTCACATTGGCCAGATTGTTTGAAATGACATCGAGATTTAATGCCTGTGCCTGCATACCGGTTGCTGAGGTCCATAAGCTGCGTATCATTTACCCTCCTATTATCAATTGATTGTCTGGGTCCGGGTGTTTGTTTTGGTCTAGTTTAGGTCATCTTACCAATTTCGTTAATAGCCCTTGAGTTGACTTCATCTACGGATCGAATTATCTTTTGATAGGATTCATAGCCGCGAAGTACTTCGATCATTTCCGTCATCATTTTGACGGCGTCAACGTTGGAAAGTTCGATAAATCCCTGGCTAACTCTTACATCTTCGGCCGGAGTATCGCCCAACCCGGAATCCGAAAGTTTGAATAACGCCTCACCCACCTTGGTAAGGTTGTATGGTTGGGGAAAGTCGACGAGTCGAAGGCTGCCTATCTGGTTACCGTCCACGCTTATATTGCCCTCCTCGTCCACTGAAAATTTCTTATGCTGATTGGGATTCTCCGTGCTGTCTACCGATATCTCCCCACCTTCCCCCAGCACCGGCCACCCGCTGCGAGTTACGAGGACACCATCCGCATTGAGCGTAAAATCACCTTTACGGGTATAGTGGGTGCCGTCTGACGTCTGAACACAGAAAAAGCCTTTTCCGACCAAAGCCAAATCTAAATCATTACCGGTATTTTTCAAACTTCCGTTGCTATGATCGGTATATACATTAAACTGATTCCAGAAAAGATCAGCCTGGGATGCGTTCAATTCATCGCCATTTTGATTGGATTCTTTGGGAAAAGCAGACAAATCTGAAATTTGAAACTGCCCGTGGTCCTGCTTATAACCAACTGTGTTGGAGTTAGCGAGATTATTTGAAATTATTTGCAGTCTTTTTTCGTAAACCAATGCGCCGACTGCAGCCATATAGATTTCTCCGCTCATTTAATTACCTCTGCATCCTTTTAGAATAAATGCCGCTGTAATGATCCCGGTAAAACGATAAATCAATTATAGACTCCGATGGAAAACATAGAAAAAAGATGCAAGAGACATACCAATAAAGCTTTTTTGATGGATAACTGTAACCTCTCGCCATAGTGAGGATGTTGAATAAGTTTTTCCGAAAATCAGATAGTTAGATTGTTTTTGTTTTGCTGTTTATGCTGAGGATATTTGCCGGGTATTTGTATTACAGTAGGAAATTTTTGCCGCCGACTTCATTTTTTCTGAAGGCTCAAGATAAGTTCTACCTCACCCAACGGAATCTTGAGCTTTTCGGATATTTTTCTGGCATTCAAGCCTTTGGCTGAAAACCTTTTGACTTTTTCATGACACCCGGCAAGGTCGTTATGGTCATCAGATCGCAGATGGTTATCAAGAGTATTTTTTAACTGATAATCGTATTGCGCCTTGGAAATGTCATCATCTTCGCTACCGAGTGGATTTTGTCCCAACAGACGCTCCAAACCAGTACGTTCAGCAGCTATGGTATCGGTGATATTCGTAAATGCGTGGTTAACTAGTTGCTGAACGGTAGTGTTAAAGACATGTTTATTAAAGCTATGTTCAGCGCCTTTTATCATTTTGTTAATTGCAAATTTTTTATGAATTGCTCGGTTTTTAATAAGAAACCCCAGAATCAACAGGCATAGGATAATTTGAAACCCATCGCTTAGGATGTCCCAAAATTGAGCCACTTGAAATACCATTCCAACTCCTTAACTATAGTCGCTAGACCCTTAAATCTATAATCCTTCTATGTGAGTATTCATTTGATCTCTTGTTTGGCACAGCATCTTTGGTATGGTGTACTCCGTCTGCCGCGCTGAATCCGCCGGATATAATTGGGTGCACCAATTTTTTTTTTGACTTTTTATTCCTCTGTCTTTTTTTGAAATTCTCTTTGAACTGACTCTGCCGGTTATTATTCAGCCTGTGATCAACCGGCTTTGCTCTATTAGTTGCGGACAAGGATGACAGAGGTTTTGTTATTTTAAAAATATCTACCATGGCTTTGCTCTGGGGAAGTAACGATATCCTATTGCCTAGTTTAATCGCCTATAAATTTTTCTTTTTTAAGTCTGGCCCGTAGACGCATAATCGCTTGAGAGTGAATCTGCGAGACCCTTGATTCGGTAACATTTAATACCATACCCGTTTCTTTCATTGTGAGTTCATCCAAATAATAAAGAGAAATTACCAGTCGTTCTTTTTCTGGCAGCTTTTCAATTGCTCTGGCAACGGCAGCTTTTAATTCTTTTAAACGCGTCACAGTCAAAGCATCATCTTCACTGTCGATCAGATAATTTATAAGTTTTTCTTTTTCGTCCTTGGAAGAAAAACCCAATTCTTCGAAACTGATAAATGAGATACCAGACATCTGCTTGGTGCGATGGACCTGCTCAATATCAATACCCAGTTCATGGGCTATTTCAAAGTCGTCAACTTCGCGGCCTAATTTCTGCTCCAATTTAAGGTGAACATTTTCCAGGTTTCTGATTTTTCGTCGATTGGCCCGGGATAAGAAGTCTCTGGATCTAAGCTCGCTCAAGACGGCACCTCTAATTCTAAATACCGCGTAGGTCATAAACTTGTTATCTCTTTTCGGATCATATCGATCGACGGCCTGAATCAAGCCAATAACACCGACATTCATTAAATCTTCAATATCGATCGTTGAAGGCAGATGGACGGCAATGCGATGGACAATGCGCTTGACATAGGGAAGATATTCGGTGATCAATTGATCCCGATACGAGTCGTCCTTTTTGATATAATTTTTTGCGGATGTTTTTGCCAGTGCCATAAATCTGTAACTCTCCGATTATTAAAAAACTCAGACCCTATTATTTTATATTAAATGCTGCCAGAATAAATTACTACCACCTTTAGGCAGATCCAATTGCGACATATTAAAAATTTTCTTGCTTATGTCTGTAAAACATCTACTCGCATGTGTTTCCGGATACAATTCGCTCACAACTTTTTGGCATTTTACTCCTTTGGTAACCTTTGCATCGAATAAAACGTATCCCAGGTATTCAATGTTGATATCAAGAAATCGGTCGGTGACTAGCTGCAATTGCCTGAAAACTTCGCGACCTTCTTCTGGTCGGCTTACCATGTTTACCATTAATTTGCAGGCTTTCCCTGAATATTTTAGTGACAACACCTTCATGAGGGCGTAGGCATCTGTAATGGATGTGGGTTCCGGCGACACCACTACCACGACTTCCTGTGCTGTAGCGTTAAAATCCATCACATTTGAGGAAATACCAGCCGCTGTATCAATAAATAGGACATCAACACTATCAATCAAAATATCCAATTGCGTGAAGATCTGGATCTTTTGATCTTTAGTCAGATTGGTTAGCTCTTGAATACCGGAAGATGCAGGTAAAATTTTCATTTTCCCCGGGCCTTCGACAATAATTTCATCAATTGTTTTTTCCCCCAGAATTACGTGGGATAAATTGTATTTAGGCGCAAGCCCCAGCAGAACATCGAGGTTCCCCAAACCCAGATCAGCATCAAGAATAAGTACCTTCTTGCCTAATTTCGTAAGTGCATATCCAAGATTGCCGACTATACTGGTTTTGCCGACACCACCTTTTCCGCTAGTGATAGCTATAACCCGGGCATTAGAGCCTCGAGCTCGTCGGGTATTCTTTGTTGACGAACCGGTTTTTTCTTCACGTCTGCGGGTTAAGCTTATCACCCTATTCGAGGGGTCTTTCATGCTCATTATGGGATGCTCTCCTCCTGCTTGAGGCGGTTACCGGTAACTTGTTACATGCGCCTTTTTCGAATTCGAATCTAAGTGGCTGCCGTACTCTATCCGTTCAGGTTTACAACTGCTGCATGGTAAGAAATTTTGTGCTTCCGCCTCCTGAGGACTGGAAAATTTAATAATATTACCGGACTTAATTTTTTTAGCCCACTTACAATCCGGAAAATGATAAACTTCGGAATTTTGGTTAGCAACAAAGTATACCCTGGCTGCTGACAGGCTACTAAAATCGGCCGCCTGGGAATCTGGCATTTGAGAAGAAACTGCCGATTTCAGCCTATTGAGGCTTTTTGAATCGAATAGCAAATCAACCATTTTTTCAGTGGATCCCACCTCGATATCATCGGGCACCTTTTGGCCACCGCATAAAAAAGAAAGTGGGATATTGGTGCGTATTAACAAATTGACCATGTTGCCATAAGTGATGCTTTCATCAATCTTGGTAAACAGCAATCGATGGATATTTATTTCTTTGAATGCGTCCGTCATTGCGATGAGATCTTTTTCTTTGGTGGTCGCACTCAATACGAGATGGGTTTGCAGATCGGATAGGCTTTCGAAATAGCCCCTAATTTTCTGGATCAATCTTTGATTATGATGATTTATTCCGGGAGTGTCGATGATTATTAACTCTTTGTCTTTATATTTCTTAATACTTTGCTTCAGTTCAACAATATTGACTGCGGTTTCCAGGGGGATTCCAATTATCTGAGCGTATGTCCTTAGTTGCTCTATCGCTGCAATGCCGTAGTTATCGAGGGTGATCAAGCCAACTCGTTTTTTGTGCCGTCTTGATTGCAAAGCTGCCAATTTGGCAATGGTTGTTGTTTTACCTACGCCGGTACCGCCGATAAACGTCGCAATCCTGGGGCTTCCGGTAGCAAAACCACCGCTATCCACCACCACTCCCATTTCTTCTAAAATAGCGGTTACATGAGACCGAAGCTTCTTCCCGGCAAGGTCTGCCACTGGTACTGGAATGCGCTTGATCTCTTCAATTAATTCGGAGGCAATACTTCGATCCACTTCCTGGGATAGTATCCGCTGGTACAAGGTTGAAAGCGCTTTGTGGTTTTCTTCGGAGCCATCTCTCCTTCCGGATTGGTACCTTTGTTGGTTGGTACGGTTTTGTCCCAGGTAACCACTCGCCCGGATGATTTCATTTTTTCCCACCCGGTAAGCATCCTTTAATTGGCCACTTTTCCTATTGGAATAGGTGTTTTTGCGATCCGTAGAATTGCTGTTTTTTAGGGGTGACCGCTGGTTATCGATGGCAGCCGTGACCTCTACTCCGGTCGATTTCATTGATCCGAAAAAGCCTGAGCCTTTTCTCAGACTTCGTGCGGATAAAATCACGGCATCCGGACCGAGTTCATTTTTGATCAAGCGCAATGCCGCCGTCATATTTTTTGCCTCAAATCTTTTAATCTGCATTAGATAGCTCCAGTGTGCCTAATGATTGAATTTCAACATTACTTAGTATTTCATCATATGACAGAACGGATATATTCGGTATAAACTGGTCAACAAGCTTTTTGAAATGGAATCGAATTTGAGCGGAACATACAATTACCGGTTGATAATTTAAGGATGAGGACTTTTCAAGCGTCTGCGTCAGGTTGTTTATGATTTTTTGGGCGATATTTGGATCGAGGACGAAAAGGTTGCCCCGATCTGTTGGCTGGATCGCAGCAGTGATAGCCGTTTCTACACTGTGGCCAAGAGTGAGGACTGGGATAAAGCCATCAGGTGTTTGATGCAGTCTTGTTATCGTCCTGGCCATACCATGCCGCACATACTCAGTTAACAGATCTAAGTCCTTGGTTGCCCCTGCCCAGTCAGCCAGAATCTCCAAAATAGTCAATAAATCACGAATAGGGATCTGTTCCTTTAAAAGATTTTGTAAAACTTTAACAACCCCTCCCAGTGGCAGGAGATTGGGAATTAATTCTTCCACGACCTTTGGATGAGATTCTTTGAGATTATCCAATAACTGCTGAACTTCTTGCCTACCGAGAAATTCAGGTCCATGGCGTTTGACGATTTCAGACAAATGTGTTGTCATAACAGTGGCTAAGTCAACAACCGTATAGCCTTTTGCCAAAGCGCTTTCTTTAACATTTTCCTTTATCCAAATTGCTGGCAGTCCGTAAGTGGGTTCTTTGGTTGCAATACCGTCGATTTCTTCTTCGACAGTACCCGGATTCATTGCCAAACAATAGTTCGTCATTAACTCGGCGTGGGCTATATCATTGCCCTTGAGCAGAATGGAATACTCTCCGGGTTTCAGTCGCATGTTATCCTGAATATGAACCGGTGGAACAATAATGCCCATTTCATTGGCAACCTGCCGTCGGATGGATTTGATGCGCTCTAAGAGTTCACCGTTCTGATCGGCATCCACAAGTGGTATGAGACCGTATCCCACTTCAATTGCCAGAGTATCCAAGAGAGGTAAAAAATCTAGGTTTTCAGGTGGGACGATTTGGTCTTCCCTATCCCGTGCATCCTCTTCTGCGATCTTTCGTTCCTGAGTAGCGCGATGAACCAGCAAGGTTAGCCCCCCGGCCAAAGCGGCTAAAACCCAGAATGGAATCAATGGCAGTCCTGGAATTATGCCGAATCCCAAAAGCACAAAAGCCGTAATGCCAAGCGCGCGTGGCTGATAAAGTATTTGAGAAGTTATTTCGGCACCCAGATTTGACTTAGCCCCCGCCCGACTGACAATAATACCGGCAGAAGTCGAAATGATCAGCGCCGGCATCTGTGTGACCAAGCCATCGCCAATGGTCAGCAAGGTGTAGGTTTGAGCGGCACTGGCAAAGGACATTTTATTCTGGAAAACACCGATGGTCAGTCCTCCGATAATATTGGCCAGGGTAATAATAATGCCGGCTATGGCATCCCCTCGGACAAATTTATTAGCACCGTCCATAGCACCGTAGTACTCGGCTTCGTGCGCAATTTCTTCCCGGCGTTCCCTTGCTTCCTGCTCGTTGATTAGACCGGCATTCAGATCGGCATCGATGCTCATCTGCTTGCCGGGCATGGCATCCAGTGTGAACCTGGCGGCCACCTCGGCGATTCTTCCTGCACCTTTGGTAATCACCATGAAATTGATGACCACCAATATAATAAAAACTATGATCCCCACCAAGTAATTGCCACCCACCACAAAACTTCCGAAAGCATTGATCACTTTGCCGGCCGCCAATGCACCTTCACTACCGTGGATTAAAATGATGCGGGTTGAAGCCACATTGAGTGACAGTCGAAACAGAGTGATCAGAAGTAGAATTGACGGAAATGAAGACAACTCCAGTGGACTTACCGTGTACATGGAGGCCAGAAGGATAACCAGTGCAAAGGTGATATTAAATGAGATCAGAAGATCCAGCACCATCGATGGCAGCGGTATCACCATAAATATCAGAATGGCCACGACCGCCACAGCAGTGACCATATCGCTATTTTTTGAAATCCCCGGAATTAGCCGGTTACTTTGGGTTTGTTCAGCTACTGCCATAATATTAAAATCATCAAGGTGACCCGCCTCTACCGGTCTAGTATGTCTATCTATTGAATGGTTATATAATAAATATGAAAATGTTATCCTCTACCATACATCCCTTTAAGGCGGTATACGTAGGCCAGCACTTCAGCTACGGCACGATAGAGTTCAGCTGGAATATAGTCACCGATCTCAACCATTTTGTACAGGCCTTGGGCCAACGGCTTTTCTTCAATGATGGGAATTTTATTTTCCTCGGCGATCTCCCTGATACGCTGTGCAACAAATCCGGCGCCCTTTGCCAAAACACGGGGAGCGATCATTTCCTGAGCATCAAATTTTAGAGCAATCGCCAGATGGGTCGGATTTGTAATCACCACATCGGCTTCGGGCACGGCTTCCATCATGCGACGTCTGGCCATCTCCATTTGGACGCCCCGGATTCTTGCCTTGACTTTTGGATCACCATAAGTTTGTCTATGTTCATCCTTTACCTCCTGCTTGGTCATTCTCAGATCCTTTTCGTGTTGCCAGCGCTGATACATGAAATCCAGCACGGCCAAAACCAGCATGGCCAAACAGACAAAAAGGCAAATTTTAAGTGATGCCCGGGCAATAAAAATCAGTATTTGCCCCACCTCTTGATGGATGAGTGCCGGAAATGCCTCCATATCGGTTTTTACTAGTATGTAGGCAATACCTCCGATAAAAAATGTTTTTATGATTGATTTTCCGAGTTCAACCAAGGATTTGAGAGATATTAAACGCTTCATCCCTGAAATAGGGTTGAATTTGGACAATTTAGGTGCAATTGCCTCTGAATTAATTTGAAAACCCACCTGAAAAATATTTGCAACGAATCCCGCAATTGCGATCGGTATGAGTAACGGAAGCAACACCGACAGTAATTTGTAGAGAACATCTACCGAGAAAGCGCTGGCCTCAGCAACGTCGGTGAAGCGCAAAATATTGATATTTTGATACACTCCGGTGATAAACTCCGAAAGATTCCAAAACATCCATGAGCCGGCAAAATAGAAGAATGCCGTCGAGGTCATCAGAATCATCACAGAAGAAATTTCTTTACTTTGGGCAACCTGCCCCTTCTTTCTGGCCTCCTGCTTTCTTTTAGGAGTTGCTTGTTCTGTTTTTTCCTGACCTGTATTTTCAGGCACTAGTTAACCCTTCGAATTATGACATCGCCTTCAGCATCAGAATGAGATTTTGCCCTAGATCGCCGAATATGCTTTTGAGGAATGTTGAAAAATACGGCAAACCGAATCCGATAAAGAGAAGTCCTACGCCGATTTTCAATGGCATGGCCACAATAAATACATTCATCTGAGGAACCGTTCGTGCAACCAACCCAAAAGCAACGCTTGTCAGCAGCATAGCCGCAATTACTGGGGCTCCCACCTGAAGCGCAATAACGAACATATTTCCAGCCATCTGGATTAACTGCTCCATGAGTGAGTTGCCGAATTTTACATTCAATGGCGGCACCAGGCGGTAACTTTCCGTTAGGGCTTTTATAAACCAGTAATGTGCATTGATGGACAGGAACACCAACAGGCCGATCAAATTATTAAATTGAGCCAGCAGAGGAACCTGCTCGCTAGTAGCCGGGTCCATGACGTTAGCAAGCGCCAACCCCATTTGGAAACCTGCCAGTTGCCCAGCCAGCTGTATTCCGGCAAATATTAATTTTACTGAAAACCCAATTGTCAACCCAAGAAAGATTTCTCCCGCCACACTGATGCCCAATGAGACTAAATCACCCGCCATCGGAACTGCATCTAGTCTCAGCAACGGTAATAAAACGATGCCGATCGCAAATGCCAGGGCCAATTTAAAAAGCAACGGGATACCCTTGCTGTCAAAAATGGGAATACTCATTAAGATGGCACCCACCCTTAGGAAAACTAAGAAAAACAGTTGAAGCTGTGGCAATGAAATGTTCAGGGAAATCATATGTATCAGCGAACATAAAACGTTAAGTTTTCGAATAGATCCTGAGTAAAAACGACCATGGTCTGCATCATCCATGGAAAGAAAAAAATCAGTGCCACAGCCACGGCAAGCATTTTTGGAATAAACGTCAACGTCATCTCATTAATGGATGTGGCAGCCTGGAAAATGCTAACCAGCAATCCGACCGCCAGTCCGGCCAGCAGCATCGGGGCTGCCAGACTAATGGCCGTCTTGATAGCATCAAAAAAAAATCCTGTAATAAATTCCGGTGTCATATTACGAGTTACGTATTACCCTTAACTTAGTTTTTGCTCAGCTAAATCCCTTTACTAGAGAACCCACCAGTAAATACCACCCGTCTGCAAGGACGAATAACATCAATTTGAAAGGCAGTGACACCATTATCGGAGGTAGCATCATCATTCCCATTGAAAGCAGAACACTGGCCACCACCATGTCAATGATTAAAAATGGTACATACAACAACAGACCGATTTGAAACGCCGTTTTCACCTCACTAATAATAAATGAAGGAATAAGGACAGAGATAGGTATGTCGGCGACATTTTTGGGCTTATCCAATTTGCTGATGTTGACAAACAATCCAAGGTCTTTTTCCCTGGTTTGCTTAAACATAAAGTCCCTCAGAGGCACTGTTGCCTTTTGCAATGCCTCTTGATTACTGATCTTATTATTCAGGTAGGGCTGCAAAGCACTTTGGTCAATTTGTTGCCAGACTGGTGCCATAATAAAAAATGTCAAAAATAAAGCCAGCCCGATCATGACCTGATTCGGCGGCATTTGCATGGTACCCAATGCCCTGCGCAGCAGCGACAGAACGATAACGATACGGGTAAAGGATGTAACCATTATCAGGATGGCCGGCGCGAGAGATAGGACTGTCATCAACAGGAAAATTTGCAGCGTAACGGTCGGAGCCATGGATTGTTTGGCATTATCCAGCCCGATGGTAAAGAAAGGCGTTGCGATATTCGAATCAGCACCCCAACTGCTGTTTGGCGCTATAAGAATCAACCCAACACCGAGCACGATCACCAAATGCCAAGGCCTTATGTGTCCGCCTGCAGCAAACACCTGCATGATGTTTTGACGGTGTCTTGTTTCATCAGACAACAACCGTTCAATGATGTTCTTGATATTATGGATAAACAAATTCCGCCCTCAACAAATGTGTTGCTAAGCAGCAATTCTTTTTTTCATTCGCTGTTCTTAGCCTGTTTGAATTTACCGGTCAGTCGCTGCAGTTGAGCCGAAAATGATAGTGTGCCCCGAGAGCTTTCCTGGCGAAGAACATCTAAAAGAACTTTATCTTCGATTTTTGTCAGCAGAGAAATATTGTCATTTGAAACACCCACCACCAAGATGGATCCGGGAATTTCTACTAATGAGATGTTTTTTTTCAGTCCGATATACTGACTGGCAATAACTTTTATCAACTGTTCCTTGGAACCACCGACATCTCTTTTTAAAAACCGTTTCATGAAATAAAAAGCAACAAGTAATCCACCCAAAACGATGCCCAGTGCCGTTAGCATCTGGAAAGCGGTTGATACTGTATCGGGCGCCGTATTCACCTTAACCTCTCGATGCGTTCCATGGGACTGATTATTTCCGTCAGGCGGACACCATATTTATCGTTAACGACCACAACTTCTCCTCTGGCAATCGGTTTTTGGTTCGCCAGGATATCCAGGCTCTCGCCCGCAAGCTTGGACAATTCAATTACGGAACCCTGCCCAAGTTTGAGCATATCATTGATCAACATATTGGTCCGTCCCAATTCCACGGTTACATCCAGGGAAATATCCAACAGAAATTCCATATTCACGGACGAATCTCCAGCCGCAGAATTACTGTCAGCAGACGTTCCACCAGGTTGTTGGGCACCATCCGTGGAGGATGCTTTATCGCTTTCCTTAAGATCGGCATTCCAGAAATCCTGCTGTTCGGTGTTGCCTTCGGTTGCTGACATAACTATTTTTGGCCTCCATTTTTTTGAAGCAGTGTTACGATTTCAACAGCGCGGTTTCCTTTGATGATGCCGGGAAAACCAAGAAATTTTGGAACATTGCCAGCGGTCAGTGTAATTAAATCTTCCGGACCCGTGTCCAGCTGCAGAACATCATCGAGGCGAAGATCCAACAAATCCCTCACACTGCGTGTGGCAAGTCCCAACTCCGCAATGAAGGTCACCGGCATATCCTGCAATAATTTTTGTAGCTGCTCACTCCAGGTATGTTCCTGATCTTTACTGCGCAAATATTTTGATGAAAGTTTGTCCCTTATGGGTTCCAGCACGAGGTATGGGATGCATATGTGAAGGTTTCCCGAAAACTTTTCTCCTTTAACGGCAAAGACAATGACCACCATTAAATCATTCGGCGAAGCCAGGTGAACAAACTCAGGTTTGTTCTCGGTTTTTTTTATTGAGATGTTTATGGGATCTAAAATCATCCAGGCCCGTTGCAGATTATTCAAAACTTCAAGAGCAAATTTTCGCATCATGCGCTGCTCAATGAGGGTAAATTCCCGCACCTGCTGGGTGGGCTTGCCATCACCGCCGAACATGCAATCAATCAGCGAATTTACCAGCGCGGGTTCGATGGCCAGCATAGCCGAACCGATGAGAGGATCCATGGAAAAAATTGAAAAGCTTGTTGGGTTTGAAAAGGAGCCGATGCATTCGGAATATTTTACCATTTCGGTCGAAACAAACTCCGCCTCGATGGGTCGCTGCAGCGATGTTGAAAGAGATGTGTCTAATAAAGTGGCCAACTTGTCATAGACTTCTTCCAGAGCATAAAATTGATCTCGCAACATGATGTTCTGGGATGTTAGATTATAGGCGACAGCTTCCGCGTCCGGTTTGCTCTCTTCCTCAAGATCGACCTCACCGCTATCCATGGCCGACAACAGCGCATCAATTTCTTCTTGAGATAGGATCTGATCGGACATACAGGCTGCCTTTATTGGACTACAAACTCTTTAAAGTAGATATTGGTTATCTGGCCTCTGGCTAACAAACCGTTGATTCTTTCCAGCATTTGGTCTCTCAATGCAGTTTTCCCTTTTGCAGAGCTGATATCCGAAAAACGCTTGGTGGGCAATATTGTCAAAATACTATCTCTCACTTGGGGCAGTCGTTTTGTAATTTCACTCTCCAGTTCGTCGCTATCCAATTCTAAATCAATAGTTATCCTTAAATACCGCTTGCCACCCGGGTCAGCGAGATTCACAATGAAGGTATCCAGAGTAAAAATGGGACCCAGCAGTTTGTCGACCGGAATCGGAGTATCCGAATCGGCTTGCTCACTATCTTCAGCTGCTCTCTGGACCTGGGTTTCCATTGCGGACAATTTATTCCACATCATAAAAAGGCCGCCACCCAAACCAAGCATAAAAATCATCACAACACCGATGAGTATAATTAGTATTTTATTTGACATTTTATTTCACTTCCTTCGTTGTCAGAACGATTTCCACCCGTCGGTTTTGACACGATGGCTGAGAATTAACTGGGTAACGGCAGCCGTGACTCACCATGACCGAATCGAAAATTATTATCGGAATTGCACTTTTCAGTTTTTCCGACATTTTAGAAAGCAAGTATTGTGCCACGGAACCGAACACTCAGACATCTAATAGCCCGATTGCGTCAACCCGTTTGCAGTGCTGAACTTTATGGATCTTAATGGAAAAACGGCGGGAGAAATTTTGAAACCTTATCAATGATAGGAAGACACTGATTCCCTGGTAAAGTGAAAGGCAATCAAAACTTGGGAATCGGCGTCAACTTTGGCAATTAGTAGTCAAGTCTTTGACGATGGTATCCAACAAAACCCGGCTGCGCAGCGGAATCTTCAGTGGTTACCCCAACTGCGCTTAAACCCGGTGAGAGCCGTATTCATTATCGTTTCAAATTAATCAATTCTTGTAAAACTTCATCGCTGGTAGTAATTACTCGGGAATTTGCTTGAAACGCGCGCTGAGTCGTGATCATTTTCACAAACTCCTGAGCCAAATCGACATTGGACATTTCAATAGCGCTGGGACTGATGCTACCCAGACTGGCGCTGAGTGGAACGCCCGGCATGACTTGACCAGATGCGCGGGATTCTGAATACAGATTTTTGCCCATTTTAGTTAAACCGTAATAGCTTGGAAAATCTGCCAGCGCAACCTGATACAGCGGGGTGAGCTGTCCATTGGAGTAAATACCGGTAACAAATCCACTTTCATCTACTGATATCCCTCGAAGGTTACCGGCAGCATAACCATTTTGGGTGTTGAAATTGGTTGTGGAGGCTGCGGCATACTGGGTAAGGTCACCGTTTGTGACACCAGCAGCATCAAAAAGATCCCAGTTGATCGTAACGTTGGCGGCTCCGTTAGTCAGATTGGTGAGCGTGATGCTGGGATCGGTACCGGCGTTTAGATTTCCGCTGCCGTCAAAGGTAAGAGCGGCATTGGTGATGCCGATATCCGTGGCCGGGGTGGTCACCGTTCCGGCCGGAACGGAGACACTGGCTGTCCAAGCATTGGCACCGGTCTTGGTGAAGGTCAAGGTTAAAGGTATGGCATTGCCTAAGGAATCGTAGATGGTTTGGGTACTGGCATAGGTATCAGTCGCAGCTGCTCCGGCATCGAGATTGATATCCAGAGTAGAGGTGGTGGTGGCCTGAGGCGGCGTCGTACTTTCGCCGGGAACATTTATATTTTCGATGGAACCGAGGCTGACAGCGCCGTTGGGGGCTACCGACGCTACCGCATAGCCTTGAACAAATAATCCATCCGGATTGACAAGGTAGCCGTCTTTGTCGAAGGAAAATTCTCCAGCCCGGGTGTAGAAGGCCGAACCGGATTCATCCTCAACCATGAAGAAACCTTTTCCGTTGACTGCCATATCGGTTGCGTTTGAGGTGTTTTCAATAGAGCCCTGGCTCCAAGAAGGTGAAACCCCCCAAAATTCTACGCCTCTACCGATACCGGAAGTTGCGGATCCTCCCAAAGATTGGCTCAAAATGTTGGCAAACGAAGATTTGTTGGATTTAAATGCAGTGGTGTTTACATTCGCAATATTGTCTCCGATAACGGTCATGGCAGTGGAATTCGCACTTAATCCGGATATTCCTGCAAACAATGATCCTATCATATCTAATTTCCTCCATTGGTGAAAGTGTTATTGTATTCTTCAAATTACGGGCCTTCTCATTAATTTACGGGTGTTGCCACTTGAATCACATCGCCGACGGCAACCTTTTGGTCCCCGGAAATCAAGAAGGGGGTATTATTTTCAAATGTCACTGTGTCAACAGTGCCGGTAAAAATTGCTGTGGCCTTAACCTTTTGACCGTTGGCATCCGCGGCCAGGATTTCAAAGGTATAGCTTCCATCCGAGGCCGGATTGCCGTTTCTGTCAGTTCCGTCCCAAACCAGCGTATGCCGTCCGGCGGACAGACCTTCGCTTTCAATTGCTTTAACAAACCCAGCGGTGCTGTCATAGATATTCACCACGACCGTGGCGGCATCCCTACTCAGGTTAAAATCACAGTCAATCGGCTCACCATCGGATAATTTCAGGGAATTGCCGTTGGCAGTAATTTCTTTTCCGAGCAGTGAAACGGCCTGGGAATTATTGGCCGCTGTCTGATAATTTTGTAATTGCTCCAAATTTTCGTTGACATTGCTCAATTGCTCCAAAGAGCTGAACTGAGCCAGCTGAGCTGTAAATTCCGTAGAATCGGTGGGATTGAGCGGATCCTGGTTTTGCAGCTGGGTGATCAAAAGGTTTAAAAAATCATCCTTACCCAAAACCGATGTCTGGGAGGCGGCAGGCTCCGTTGATCCGGTAATGACTGGATTTAATTCCGAAGTTATCATCTGTGTATCACCTTTTTAAAATTGTTAATTTTTGATTGAATAATGTAAATTTCAGGATTTCTTTCCATTTCTGCTAAACCATTAAAAAAGGAGATGGCGAAACAACCTCTTGAGTTCGTCAGACTTCAAATTACCCACTCAGCTTCATGCAAAATAATCCACGGTTGTTGGGCCGGCTTTCCTTGAGACGACATTCCCGGACTGCTCCCGTGTTTCTCCTTCTGGACTTTCCGGGTTGATGCGAGCAGCTCTGGAGTGCCGGTCTTTTGCTTGAGCGGCTTTTCCCTGAGGGTCATTGTGTTCATCAGAGTCATCGGATACTGCCACTTCCAGTTTGTCGACGTTAAGCCCCTGCTGTTGCAAATCGGCTTTCAACTGGTGGATATTATTTTCAACCATATCTTTGACGAATCCGAATTCCGTCAATATTTTTACGGTCACTTGATGATTTTCGGTGGTCACCTGCATACGGACGTGGCCGAGATATTCCGGTTTGAGATCAATTTTTGCTTCATGTTGACCGTTTCTCATAAAGATGACGGCTCTCCGAACGATTTGATCCAGAGTATGAGTTCGAAGGCTTTGGCCACTGTTGTCGGTTTGCTTAGATGGAGAAGTCGCTTCAAACGCCTTTTCTGCGGATTGATTTTGTGAGTTCAGCAAACCATTGTCGTTGGCCCCGGCATCCACTTTAGTTACTTTCGTGCCCAGTTCATCGCTCGTGGCGCCATCCATTCTCATCTGATTCTCTTTTGCCATTTGAGCATCATGTATCATTTTTGAAACCGGCGATAATTCATTATTACCCATATTGTTCTGAACGTGTTCGCCGCCATAACGTTGCACAGGGTCTAAAGCCTTTGCCGCTTGAGTATTGTTTGTCATTTTTATAGCCGGTGAGGGTTCATTATTCACCGTCTCGTCCCGAACGTTTTCTCCGACGGAGAGTTGAACCTGATTTAGCGACCTGGCCGTTCGAGCCTCGTTTGTCATTTTTATCATTTGCGCGGATTCATTGTCCGATAAATTCTGCTGTGCCGACTCACCGCCAACCTGTTTCCCGGTGTAAATCGTCGCCGGAATCCGGTTGTCAAGACTTGCTCGGTTCAGTGCCCCTGCTTTAACCGGTGTATTTGGATCGTCTTTCAGCTCGGAGATTTCCGTGCGGACGGCTTCTAGGGGTCTTGGTGCTTTGGCATTTTCACTGGCTTCAATCCCACCCGGTCGTGCCTCCGCTGACAATTTTATCGATTCGGTTTTATCCATGTTCTCTGATCGAGGAGCAATTTGCGAATTCGCGTCCGGTTGCAAAGATCCGGTTTGCCCATTTTCATTCGATAATTTGGGGTTGATCAGGTCAATTTTGACCAAAGGATTTGATGACTTTTTGACAAATTCGATCTCCTTCGCATGAATACCAGAACTACTTCTTTGATTTTCTTGGCCTGAAACGATTTTTTCAACCAATTGATTCAAATTCGTGTTCTCTGCCGATCGACTATCGCGAAATTCACCCAAAGGATTTTCATTGGCTATAAATTGCTGTAAACGATCGAATACGGCTTTCATCTCGCTTGATAGATTTAGGTCGTTTTGATCAGGACTTGCGAGGAGCAGTTGTAAAGCAGCCAAGCCTTCTGCGCTGCTTAATATCCAGTCTACCTTATCTGCAGAACTCGACCCCCCAGCTGAATCGTAAAGCCCCAGTCTTTCGAAAATACTTGATATCACGGTTAAATCCGAACCATGGATCAACTTACAGCCGACACCAGCAAGATCTTCTTCCAGCTGTTTGGTAGCCTCGAATATCTCAGACGTATCGCCGATTACTTGAGGGGATGATGCATCGAAATTATCACCTGAATGATGTGCAGCGGATACTGATAATTCCCCCCCACCTGTGCCTCGTGTCGCTTTATTGTAATTGTTGTCTTTTGATATTTGCTCCAGGGTATTCAGAAAACTATTACGGCTATCCCCGGAAGATCTATCACAGGTTGCAGATAGGTCTGTGCGACTCTGAACAGATCCCCCCATCGTACCACGCCCAATATCGGGCCGCGGGATTTGTTTCGGAACCTGGGGAAAAAGAAAATTTGCAGTCATTACGTATTGTCCTCGAAGTGAAAAATCTTAAAAGAAACCTTTGCGTCCAATCTGTTTGTTCCTTTAGCATGGAGTGTGCCAAATAGTTTTAATAGGATAATTTATAGGAATAAATAGGATCACAATCTCCTTAACCTCCTATAATATTGTTAGATATCAATTTTGACATTTGCTGCGGACATATAAAATCCAATTCCACAGATGATTCAAATCATCCTTAAATTTGCTCTTATAGAAATCAGACCGGCAATTATTTCCCATCGCTGGAAAACATTACCTGAACTAGAGATAGGCGACAAAAAACCGGAAAGCAAGCGATAGAAAAGAACGCTAAGCAGAGGCTATTGAAAGCGGATTTTGAAATTCGGAGTGCGGAAATTTGAAAGTGAGTGAATTCCCGAAAAAATCAACTAAAATTTTGAGCAAAGCGACATCATTGTTCAATGTTCAACACGGGACGTTCGATGTCCGAGGTCCATCTTTCAATACTATCCTGTATGGACCACCTAAAACCTGTGACGATATACGATACGACTTTGCGCCTATAAGACCTTTCAACCCCTGCCCTAAGCCCACATACCCCCCGGTTACATCTGTCGGGCATGGCGGATCGAAGCGATTTCGTCCATAGATTTGCGTTCATCTTGTATCAATTTTTGTTGATATGCCAGGTTCTCCTTGTGTTTAATTATTTCAAGGGTTTTACGCTTTTGCACGATGGAGATCAACTCATGTCGCTTCTGATCAACCAACTTTACAACTTGATGCACACGCAATGCTTGGTCTTCAATGTCTTTGGATAACTGCTGTAGATAATTCATGTGTAACCGGATATCGGAAACCTTTAGGCTTTCTTTTGTCTTTGCTTGCAGCTTTTCAAGGCTTTCTTGTTTATCCTTTTTTTTTCGTTCAAGCTCCTCACGCTCGTTAGAAAGTCTTCTACGGGCCTTTGCAAACTCCTTCTGACAGGATTCTTCCTGATGACGGCGATGGTTGAGAAGTGCTTCCAGTTTGAATTGGTACATTGATAATAGCCCGTAGTCGATTCACGATTAACGACTGATTGATGATATTGGCTAGGGCATGCTCTGATTTGGAGTTTCACTCCCATTTTGGAACATGGAATCCATTTGAGTGATGCTGTCCTCAAAATTCACTGTTTCTTCAATAGTCTGTCTTAAATAATTATTGATCTTGCCGAACATTTCAATGGCATAATCAATTTTCGAATTACTGCCGGCGACATAAGCACCAATATTGATTAAATCTTCCGCCTTGCGATAGGTGGCCAGTATCTGTTTCAACCGACGGGCATTTTGTTTGTGTTTATCATCGATTATATCATCCATAACGCGGCTGATGCTGCTTAAAACATCGACTGCAGGATAGTGATTTTCCATCGCAAGATCTCGCGTTAGATTGATGTGGGCAATCGGTTCGTTGGAATCATCACCCTCCACCAGCACAGTGTAGAGTCCGGTAATGGTTCCGCGATTGGCTGAGGTTCCAGCGCGCTCAAGCAATTTAGGCAAAAGGCTAAAAACAGACGGTGTGTAGCCCTTGGTTGTCGGCGGCTCCCCCAGTGCCAAACCGATCTCCCGTTGAGCCATGGCAAAGCGGGTCACTGAATCCATCATCAAATTGACATGATTGCCCTGGTCTCGGAAGTACTCGGCAATTGCGGTAGCGATAAATGCGCCTCGCATCCGAATCAGCGGTAAGCGGTCTGATGTGGCAACTACAATTACGGATCTTTCCAACCCTTCTTTACCAAGTTCTTTGAAGATAAAGTCATTGACTTCTCGGCCCCGCTCGCCGATGAGAGCAATCACATTCACGTCGGCTCTTGTTTTACGTGCTATCATCCCTAAAAGTAAACTTTTACCGACACCAGAACCTGCAAAAACTCCCACTCTCTGACCACACCCAACAGTTAACAGGCCGTTGATAACCCGGATACCTAAATCCAGTGGTTGATGAATTCTTTTACGCATCATCGGATTAATCGAAGTTGCATAAATCGGATATTCAGCTTCACTCTTTATCGTTCCCTGGCCGTCAATTGGATCACCAAGGCCATCGATGACACGACCCAGCATATCCGAACCTACCGAGACCACTGCCTTCTGCTGCCGTGCGACAACTCGGCATCCCGGTCCGATGCCGAGAATTTCTTCTAGAGGCATCAGCAAAACATTATTATTCTTGAATCCTGAAACTTCAGCAGTAATCTTATGGTTGCTTTGTTTGGAGTAGATATCACATACGGTTCCAAGGCAGGATACTGGACCATGGGCTTCAACAACTAGACCGGTAACATCCGTTACACGACCGGTCGCACGAATGGGACAGGTTGAATCGATACAGGCATGATATTTTGTTAAATCGACTTCGGTAGCCATTAGCGTATTATAAAATTATTAGAGTCAATCACGGATCAGCATTTTTATTATTCTCCAACGTGGAGCGAAAAGACTCCTCGACAGCCTGCAGCTGCTTAATCAGTTTCGATGATACAGCCGCCACTTTGAATATTTTCAGCGGCTTCAAGGGTGACATTATCAATATTTTGCAGAATATTCGATAGTTGAGTTTGAGTCTCATTGATAAATTGCAGGTCGGAAGGGCTCAGCTTGATTTTAATTTCACCCGGATCTTCAATTTTCGCAAGCGCTTCTTTGGCGACACACACGACGATTTCCCGATCAAGGGTCACCTCTTGACAGATAACTTTTCTGGCAATGGTCAATGCCAGATCTACCACTTCTTGTTCGATTTTTTGATAAGTTTCTTTACGAATATTAGATAGCTGGCGTAACACTTCTTGAAGGCTGGTCAAAAGCGGCTTTATTTTTTTTTCTCCCTGTTCAAGCCAGGATTTTTCATTGTCGACCGTACTTTTTTTCAAACCGTCCGCGAATCCCCTTTGGTAGGCTTGCTCGTACAATTGGGCGGTTGATATTGATCCTTTTCTAATATTGCAGGTTCCGTCATTATCGGATTGTGAAGCCATACCGGTCCGGTTTGATTCAATATTGGTATACTTAATCCGTTTGAAATTTTCCTCCGTCGGTGAGCAACGCCCAACATTAGCTGGTGCATCAACAGGAATATCCGGAAAACAATGAAATCCGTACCCACCAAGCCCACTTTTGAACGAACGCTGTTCAGATTTAGACAATAATTTCTTCTCCTCGTCGGCCACTGATAATTATTTCTCCTTTGACTTCCATCTCCTGGATAATACCGGTGATGGCTTGCTGTGCATCGGCGACTTCGGTCATCCGAACAGGTCCGAGATCATCAATCTCTTCCTGCAACATGGCCCCGGCACGCTCTGACATGTTTTTAAACACCTTTTCCTTAACTTCGTCGGGTGCTGCTTTAAGGGCAGTTGCAAGCTCCACTGTCTCAATTTTGCGAAGTAATTTCTGAAATCCCCTGTCATCAACCAGCACCAGATCTTCGAACACAAACATTTTCTGTTTGATTTGTGCGGCCATCTCTGCATCTGTTTCTTCAATTTCGCTTAAAATCAGTTCACTCGAGATTTCGTCTGTCTGATTCAAGATCTCAGCCAGACGATCAACTCCACCGGTAATATTGGCGACTGAGCTCTTTTTATTTTTAAGGATTTCTTTGAAGACTTCATTCACCTCATCAACTATATCAGCGTTCACTTTTTCCAGAGTAACTACTCTCACCGAGACATCCGTTTTTATTTCATCCGGTAAATTTGCTATAACATCACTAGCAACCGGTGATTTAAGATGAAGCAATATAATGGCAATCGTCTGCGGATGCTCGTCTTTGATCAGATCAGAAATTTCTTGGGCGCTCAAGGATGCAATCGCTTCCAATCCTTCGACCCCACCGGATTGGCTTTCGTTATCCTGCCCGGTATTTGGCGAGTGTTCAGATCCTAAAAGGGCTGGTTGCCCTTTTAAAGAACGACCGGTCGTAATATCGGCAAACTCTTTGGCCACATGTTCGGTGATATCGGCCGACACTGTTCCCATCCGATCTATCTCCCGAAACACGACCTGTCGCTCATCATCGGTCAAACTGTTGAGGATTCGTTCGGCAACCTCTTTACCCAAGGAGCGTATTAAAATGGCTGCTTTTACTGGGCCTGTTAAATGGCTGTAATTCATAGTAACTGATGACGGCAACGGTGCTTAAATTGAAATCAATAAATTTACCCTGGCAACCCCTAATAAGAATTGACTGCAACGACAGCGTTTCTTAATCTGGCTGTTGGTTATTGTTAACCTGCGACCTGTTGATTGGTGTGTTAAGCGACTAACCATTTTTGATCCAATCACGCATGACTCCCACAGATGCGTCCTTGTCGCTGGCAATCATTTGAGTTGCCTGATCTCTAAATATCAGATTTTTGGCAGATGGATCAAATTCACTTTCAAGCTCACCTACAGTTTTGGGAAGCTGCTTGAACATCTGCATATCTTGAAACGAATATTCAGTCAACCAGCGAACTAGCGGTTTGACAAAAAACAAGAAAGATAAAATTAAAAAAAGACTTAAAAAACCGTACTTCACATAAGACTGGTATTTTTTAAGAACCTCCAGCCATCCTGGCTCAGGAACGGGTATTTCTTCCTCTGCCAGCTTTGTAGTCTCAAAAGGAATGTTAACAATGTCAACCTCATCTCCCCGGGATGAGTCAAAATTCACCGCCCGTTTAACTATGTTTTCAAATTTGGTCATTTCTTCTGTCGATCTAGGAACATATTCCCATTCTACTTTTCCTCTCTTTTTTTCGATACGCTTATAGGTACCATCCACGAGAACTGCGATTGAAATCCGGGTCATCTCCCCCACCGGATCATTTATGCGACTGATGACCTTACCAATTTCGTAATTGACGGTATGATCTTTTTTTTCAAATGTTGAATTACTATCCAATGACTTGTTTTGTTGACCGGCAGTGCTGTCCCCCGGCATATTGGAGCGGATGCCTGGTATACCCTGGGCGGTTTTCCCAGGTTCGTTGGTTATTTCATTTGACACCTGTTCACTGCGTACCACTTTGTTATCCGGCAGATAGAGTTCTTCTGTTCTTTCCTGCTTTTTAAAGTCAAACGAACATGACAATCTGACGATGGCTTTATTTTCTCCCAGAGCCGATTCAAGCATAGTCCTGACCCTGTTTTCCAAACCCTTTTCGACTCTGGCCTGATAATCTAGCTGATCGGAACTGAGACTCCCAAAAGACGATGTATCATTGCCACCGGCAAGCATTTTTCCGTTGCTGTCGACAACAGTCACTTTTTCAGCACTTAATCGTGCTACGCTGGATGATACCAGATGGACGATCCCCTTGACTTGACTCTGGTTTAACCATTTTCCCGGTCGCAATTTCAAAACCACAGAGGCAGTCGCCGGCGCCTCTTCTTCAACAAAGAGAGATTTTTCGGTCATTACAATATGGACTCTGCAGCTTTCGATCTCTGCAATTCGGTTGATGGTGCGGGCCAACTCCCCTTGCAGTGCCCTCTGGAAGTTGACGTTCTGAGCAAAGGCGGTCATTCCCAATTTCGTATTATCAAAAATCTCAAACCCGATTCCACCGCCCTGGGGGAGCCCTGCAGAGGCCAATTGCATCCGGGTTTCATGAATATTTTGCTCCGGGATCAGGATCGTTGTGCCATTGGATGCAATTTGATACGGAATTTTCTGTTCCTTGAGTTTGCTCAATATAGCACTGGCATCTTCTGAATCTAAATTGGCAAATAGGGGGTGGAATTCACTTTGCCCCGACCAGGTAAACAGAAACACGAATCCGGCAACAGATCCTAAAATCAATATCGCCAGGGTTAATTTTTTACCAAGACTGAGATTAGATAACGCTGCATTTAGTTGTGACAGTATTTGACTATTTGCACCCATAACACCCCTAACTTAGCAATGTCCGATATCGATCTAGATCGGCATGCGCATAATTCGATCATACGCTGAAACGACTTTGTTGCGAATCTGCATCAGCAGCTCAAAAGAGATACTCGCTTTCTCCATAGCAATCATGGTGCGGTGAATATCGGGTTGCTTGCCGGTGGATAGGTCGTTGATACTTGAATCTGCTTCCACCTGCAGTTGATTGACCTGTTGAATAGAATCAGTCAGCATTTTCCCGAAAGAACCCGAATTTGATGACAGTTCCGGTTTCCTGCTGATCGCCGTTTCGACCGGGGATTTTATTGGATTTTGTATTTTGATATCGTCCATCGTTATTTACCTATTTCCAATGCTGTTGTTGCCATTTCCTTGGCCGCTTTGAGGGCGGTTACATTGGCCTCATACCCCCGGGTCGCCGAGATCATGTTTACCATTTCCTCCATTACATTTATGTTCGGCATGGCTACGTATCCTTTTTCATCGGCATCCGGATGGCCAGGATCATATTTCATCACAGGCGGATTTGAATCTTCAATGACACGGTCGACCTGAACCGTCGACAATTGCTTCCTATGCCGGTCCGCCAATATTTTTTTAAAGGATTCTTCAAGCGGCCGAGCTGCAAATATTGCCTCTTTTCTTCGGTAGGGTCCACCCTCTCGGGTGCGGGTTGTATTGACATTGGCAAGATTACCTGAAATCAGATTCATGCGAAGCCGCTGGGCACTGAGCCCAGACGAACTCGCAGAAATTGCATCAAAAAAGTCCATTAATTGCTACCTCCCCTGATTGCCCTTCTTAATCCGTTAAATTTCTGGGATATGATTTGTGCGGCGGTTTTATATAACAATGTGTTTTCAGCCATTCTGCCCATTGTCCGATCAAGATCAACGGTATTGCCATCACCTCTCAGGCTAAATTGCGGGGACTTGGCAACTTTAAGCTTTACTTGATTTGCCGGATTATGTTTAAGCGGAAGATGACCGGGCTGAGTCTGCACAAGTTGAACTCCGGGAGCAGAGTCCGGGTTCCCGTTCATTTCTTCCGCGACAGCAAGTTCCACGGCTTTATAATTCGGCGTATCCATGTTGGCGATGTTCGATGCCAGCACTCGATGTTGCAGTGATCTCAAATTCAGCGATCTTTCCAGCAAAGAAATCGTGTCGCGGAAAATTCCGTTGGTCGGCACTGTTAAATCCCTCCTTCAAATTTGTATAGTTTCAAAGATGATTGGCAGCAATATCCGTACCAACTCTTTGTTCAACACCCTTCGCGTTAGGCGCACTCCTCTCTTTTTTATATTCCCGCAATTTGTTTCGCAGCGTACGAATACTGATTCCTAAAAGCTCGGCCGCATGGGTGCGATTGTCATTGACATCTTTTAACGTTTGAAAAATCAGCTCTCTTTCCATCTCTCGGACGGTACAACCGGTATTAACGGGAAAAGTAGCCGCCGATTCAGGTTCGCATTCAGATAAATCCAGTAGCAAGTTTTCGGGCAATATAATCCCGCCTGCACTCATTAGCACTGCCCGCTCCATGGTGTTTTCCAACTCGCGAATATTCCCCTTCCAACTGAAATTTATCAGCATTTTCATGGCAATATCATCAATTCCCGAGATTGTTTTCTGGTTGGCCAGGCAATATTTTTTAAGAAAGTGCCCGGCCAACAGCTTAATGTCATCTTTTCTCTCACGCAGAGGTGGAAGGGTTAAGGGAATCACATTGATTCGATAGTATAAATCCTCTCTAAACTTTCCTTCGGTTACCGAAGTTCTCAGATCCACATTGCTGATGGCGATCACCCGGGCATCGATGGGAATTGGACGAGTACCACCAATGCGGTCAATTTCTTTTTCCTGTAGGACACGCAGCAACTTCGCCTGCAGCGGCAACGGCATTTCACTGATCTCATCGAGGACTATGGTACCCTTCTTTGCCAACTCAAATTTTCCGATCTTGCGACCGATCGCACCTGTAAAAGAACCCTTCTCATGTCCGAACAATTCACTTTCAGCCAGCGTGTCCGGCAATGCCGCGCAGTTTACAGCAACATAGGGTGCCTGCGGTTTGCGACTGTGGTGATGAACATAGGCGGCCAATAACTCCTTGCCGGTACCACTTTCACCCTGAATGAGCACCGTGGCCGTACTGGGGGCAACTGACCTTGCTCTGCTCAACAGATCCTGAAATTTACGGTTTCGGGTTAGGATTTCTTTGCCGGCCGGTTGATCGCCATGCGATTTTCGATTATCTTTGGTCTGGCTGTCTCCATTTGAAAGGTGAATGGCCCTTTTAACTGTTTTTACCAGCGTCTCAACTGAAAACGGCTTCAGGAGATAATCGCTGGCGCCTGCATGCATAGCTTCAACGGCATTTTGAACGGTTCCGTTGGCAGCGACGACAATTACCGGAATCTGTGGTGATACTTTTTTTAACGAGCATAGAACATCCCCACCCTCAATGCCCGGTGTCTGCTCATTGGCGATCACCATGCTGTATTTTGCTGTCCTGAACATTCCCATTGCTTGTGATCCATCGGAGGCACATTCAACCGGAAAGCCAACATGTTCTAAACTCTGAGTGAGTTCTTTTCGGTTATCCGATTGATCATCAACAATTAAGATGGGTGACAGGCCGGTCAAATTTAACTCCGTTTATCTCTGCAATTCGAAAAATAGAATACAGGGTGATCGCACAAGGGGATTTTTATGAGTGGGTCGATATATCGGCAAAAATTGCTTTTATTGAGTGGCAAATTGACGGTTAAGTTCCATCAAACTCAACATGCCGGCATTCCACCATTGCCCTTTTACTAGCTCAGGACAAAGCATTCAAATTTCTAAGACGTCTGATTTAGCATAAACCGTCTTAATATCAGCAAATATCATGCCACCTAAAAATAATACGAAACCAGTATTTTAATATTTATATCGCATTTAAAATCAGATATATAAATCGCCAGTCAAACCTGAACCGGCCCATCTACATACCACCAAATTTGTCAAATATTAGCTAAAGGGAGTCACTGAGTTGACGCTATGGAATCAAAAGAAAATAAGTTCACGATTTTAGTAGGAGGGGTCCGAAAATTTTTAAGAGATTCGGCAGAGGACACAGGAATTAAATCTTAGAAAGATACCTCTTTAAATATTGCAGGGTTGCAGCTGGTGTCTTTTTATTTTTTCCACCAGAGTAGTTCGATTGAGATGAAGGAGTTTAGCAGCCTTGTTTTTGACCCATTTGGTTTTCTCGAGTGATTGCAAAATCAATGATTTTTCAAATTCGGTTACGGCGCTGTTTAGACAGATACCATCGTCCGAAATTTCAAGGGCCGCCGAAGGTTCGTAATTTTGTGAGTTTCTCAGCTCAGGCGGCAAATCCCTAGCGGCAATTTCTCCGCTGCCTTTTAAAACAACCAGTCGTTCCACCATGTTTTTCAGTTCTCGAACATTTCCAGGCCAAGGGTAACTCATCATCATGGACATAGCGTCTTCGGTTACCTCGTTCACCTCGCGATTGTTTTTCCGGTTGGACTGTTCCATAAAAAAGGAAGTCAGGGGAGGTATATCGGACATCCGTTCTCGCAGGGAAGGGAGCATCAGCGGAATAACATAAAGTCGATAATACAGGTCTTCACGAAAATTTCCTTTTTGGACCTCTTCGGACAAATCTCGATGGGTCGCTGCAATAATTCTGACATCAACTTTTATCGTTTTAGATCCCCCCACCTGTTCAAACTCACCTTCTTCAAGTACCTTCAATACTTTAACCTGAAGGTCTGAACTCATATCGCCGATTTCATCTAATAAGATGGTACCACCGTCGGCGAGTTCAAACTTGCCCAGTTTTGAGGATGTGGCCCCAGTAAAAGCACCCCGAACGTGCCCAAATAATTCACTTTCCAATAAATTTTCAGGTATGGCACCACAATTAATTGAAATGAAAGGCTTGTTTGCTCGGTTTGATTTCTGGTGGATGGCTTTAGCCACCAACCCCTTCCCGGTACCTGTTTCACCATTAAGGAGGATGGTGCTGTCACAATCCGCCACCTTGTTTACGAGGGCGAACATTTCCATCATTTTTTTGCTTTGACCAATGATATTCTGAAATCCGCTTTCCCCATTCAATTGTGGCGCTTGCATATTACTGGAATCACTGGTATTTTTTTTATTCTGGATGGGGTTATTTAGCGCTGCGTTCTGCACTCCTGCCTCCTCAATATTACTATATTCAAATTAATATTTGATCATAAAGCGAGACTCCCTCTCGCCAAAAAAATACTTTATTTTTAAATAGAAATACAATCAGGTTTTCAGATGGCACTAACAGGGTGGCAATTCGAAAAAGCAATATCCATGCCGTAAAAAAGTATACCAGACGATGGGAAGGATGCCTACCTCGTTTTCCTTTGAGGGCTGATAAAAAATTTACTATATGAGGTGTAATTGAGGTGAGAGTTAATACAATATTTTGTGGGGGGGCTTTTTTCCGCTTAAAAGAACAATAACATAAAAAATTGTGTTCGGCCAAAAAAGGGAAACATGGCCCCACCTGTGTCCAGCATTCGCCGCTTCATTTTATGCAAATTGCAAAAAATAAAGCGGCGAATGCTGGAAAGATCTGCAGTAGCTTGGCATTTTACCGGCAATTCTTGCCGCCGCCATTAATCGGCTGGGGATCCAGCTAAATTTTCAGGTTTGGCATAATGTACGAAATTATTTATTTAATTTAAATAGTTAAAGAATTTATCAATTTCTATCGATCAGATCATTCGACACTTTAAAGATCATTAATGAGGGTCATAAAAATTCCTTAATCATTCTTTGCAATTTGCAAATTTCCAGGTTTAATTATGCAAAAAGGACCCTATTAAAATGCTTCTCTATATTCATTGCGTAAACCGCTGTGTATCGAAATTATTGTTTTACAATGACATTATGCAACCTTGCATCGTTCGCCCGCTGTATTCGGGAAGAGATAATAAGCCGAATTTTCCTTGCTAATTCTACCCATCGTCATGATCAACCAAGTCCTGCACGGGCTTCTTCCATTGTCTTTTCCGGATTCCGAAGTTATTCGGCGGGCAAACTCGTCGCCTGCACGCATATTCAGGTTGCCCATCACAACCCCGGCAAAGCTGGCGGCTCCGACGATATACGTCCCGTTAAAGCTCTCGGGTTGATCCATGGTGACGGATTCCACTTCCATCGAAAGCATGGTGTCGAATACATCACTGACGGCATTGGTGATGAATCCTTTCAGATCCAGTGAGTTACTTACAGTCATATCATTTTTCCTTAGGTTTATTTCTTATGAAACTGGATCGTCAAATTGCGGAAAAATAGTAGAATTTTCTTAAAAGGAAGGATATTCGTTTAGGAGATGAACAATCTGATATCACCGTATTCTTCTTGCATGGTTTCCATGATGCCTTCAATGGCGCTGGTTTTAATTTTCAGGCTTTCCCAGGCAACGCTGTCCAGAGGCGGAATTTTATAATCCCCTCCGAACCCCATGTCCAATGCACGGCAAAAAATATCCGCCAGATGAACAATGGCCGTTTCCAAGGCGAAACTGCCGGCAGCATTGGGTTGGTGATGGTGGGCAATTATTTGAACAAGCTTTGCCGGCAAATTCCATTTTTCTGCCAGCAACTTTCCGACTTCGGCATGGCTATATCCCAAAATTTTATTTTCGGCCGTTATCATTAATATATTCTCTCTGTTAATCGCGGCAACGACTTTTGAAAATTCATCCGGCTGAAACATCATCTCGACGATTTTGCCGATATCATGCAGGAGGCCCGCCACAAACAATTCCTCGATATTATCGTGGCGCAGGTAATTGCCGATAACTTTTGCCCCCACGGCACATCCCAGAGAATGATCCCAAAATTCTTCCTGTTTCCGCTGTTTTTTTCGGTTTCTATCCGCAAATAAATCAAATACGGAGGTCGTCAAAAGCAAATTTCGAATAGCATCAAAACCAATTAGCACAATTGCGCCGGTAACCGTGGATATGCGCTGGGGTAATCCGTAAAAAGATGAATTGACCAATTTCAGCAGCCTAGCCGTTAAAATCTGGTCATCGGTAATTACCATGGCCAGGTCTTTGGCCGAGGATTTCGGATCGTTGACCAGCTCAGTAATCTTTAAGACGGTGCGCGGAAGTGTCGGCAGGTCGTCGATTCTATTGATAATTTTTTTAGGGTCGGGAATTCTCTTTTTCATGCTCGGTTTCCAGTAAATCCTTCATCAACTGTTTCCTGGCCGCGTTAAAAATCTCAACCATCACAGGGTCATCCATTACATCGGAAAATTTTGCTTGCAACTCCATTTCAACGCTATCTTTTACTCTTGGCACTGGTGTTTCACCCACTGTCTTTAATTTATTTAACTCCCCTTTTACAGAGACTTCAAGCACTCCCCAGGATTTAAAAATACGAATATTTTTTTTGGTGATCTTAGTCCTGGCATCTAACAACAATACACCCTGGTGGTTGTGGACCGATTGCGCCAAAACCATGCCGGGTTTCAGATCTACAACGTTTACACGAATCATCGGCACCTCTTAATAGGGGCAAACAAACATGGACCCTCTTTCGTACATCATTATCTTCCGTTAGCCCCTATCCCGAAGGAGCCGAAGGCGGAGAATTGAAAATTGAAGATTTGTGGATGTCGCTCGCGCATCGCAGGCGCTTGCGCCGCTTGTCGCACTGTCCTTATTAAAATGGAAAGAATTCTTTAAATATTAAATCAAAAATATTCCATCGTTACAAAATTCACAATAATATTTCATAAATGACCCCGACAGGCCGTTATTCCGCCATTGCGGCATTCCAATGTCGGGAAAGGCGGGATCGCGATATTCCAACCGGGGTACTGTGTATAAGTTATCAAGTATTTCAAAAACTTAAAAGCAAAAAACAAAAAAAAACTAAAGTCACCCCGATTTTTCCCGATAATTTGGGTGTAGGCAAAATACGGGTCCGGAAAGGAGGCCTAAAAACAGCGGGCCGATGACTTGCCAGACAAACATCAATTTAGATACAATCTTAACCATTGGCAAGAAAGCCAAAATAAAAACCTAGAAGAGGAGAAAAATCATGGCATACGGCAACATTACATTAACGTCAGGAATGCGTCAGAACCTGGTTAGCTTGCAGAAAACCAACAGTCTGATGGAAATAACCCAAACCCGACTGGCTTCAGGCAAAAAAGTCAACACGGCTCTTGATGATCCGGTCAACTTTT
>CAMYLH010000001.1 GCA_947259065.1 uncultured Desulfobacterales bacterium | reverse complement strand
ACAATGGCATCCGCAGGCAGTTCGCCGATATTGCTTACAAGCCACGACCTAAGCTCTGCAGCGTCCATATGCCGGGGATGCAGATTGAGCTGAACCATAGGCCGTGTGGGTAGTTCGTGAAACCGCCATTGCCTCAACCTGCCGGACCTTAAGCCTTCCGTTTCGAATTCCAGAGTCAAATACCCTTTTTTTTCATTTTTTTCAGCAAAAGATGTGCGTTCGATGGCGCCCGGATAAAATACCGGGGCGTTCAAGGGTTTTCCCTTTAAGTCATTCGACAGGACCTGGAAGCGGTGTATATGGCCTGATAGGACAGCGGAGAATGCTGGCGGAATATCGGATGCTTTAATAACATCCGGTGCATAGCGAAACACGTAGCCGGCGGGCCCAACGGTGGCCCCGTCGATCGATTGATGGATACATAGAACCTGAATATCGGCCTTTACATGAAGCCGGCCGGTTTGATCAAGCAGATGCATAAAACCGTCGCGGATTCCATGCCGCACAAAAGGGAACCCTGCCAGTGCCAGGGTGAGACCATCTTTTCGCCATAGATAGGTCCGCGGCCGATCAAAGATATGGATCCCCGGATGTCCCGCCAGATGACTGTGGGGGATGGCCGAACGTTCATGGTTACCGGGTACCAGATAGACCGGGGTTCCCTGATCGGCAACCTGTTTGAGGGGTTCAAATGCCATGGCGACCAGCTGCGGGGGGACTTTGCTGCGGTAGAGAAGATCACCGCCGTGTACCACGCAGTCCACCCGACCCTGCAAAGCGGGCATCAGGGCTCGTTTGAAATTGGCGAAAAATTCCGGTCCTCTTCTGCGCCGCTGAATTCGGGGACGAAAAGGAAGATCAAAACCCAGGTGTGTATCGGCCAGAAACAGGATGCGGATTATATCCATCGCAATACTTTTATAATTTGCTGGCGACTCAGGGTCACACCAGGACCGAGACGCAATTCGACAATCCGGCCTTCGGAGACGAGCCGCCGCAGTTCGGTCGTGACGACGCGCAGCCGATCGTAGGTTGTCAGATTTATATCCTTTTGTCGGATCCGAAATGGTTTTGTGCATCCCGGGGGTATCGGAGCTTTTTTTCCGGTCTTCACTTTGTCTCGCTCGAGGACGGATCCGTTTTTAAAAACCACCAGCATTTTAAACTTGTCTCGATGATCGGTCGATGACCAGGTCAGGGAGGATTCGCTCAGCAGACAGAACCAGCGGGCCCGCCGGATCAGATGAGCGCTGTGAAAAACCATATTTTCGATGGAACGTGCAACTGCCTCGGGGGTCCAGACGTGCTCTTGGCCGGATTTTTTTGGGTCCGTATCCATCTCAGCATTATCGTTTTCTTTTTCTGCGATCATTTCAGCAAGTGCGGCGGTTTCCAAGCGCTGGCGCCAAAGCGTTGCACCCAGGGCGGTTAAAAACCGCAAAGCAGATTGATGCGGATGCCCCATGCGGCTGCTGTAATTTTCCTGAAAAATTCTAAATCCGCCCAGCAAGCAATCGATCTCAGGGGTATACTCCGGGGGAAGGGCCAGAACTGAGTGTGCGATATCCAGGTGGTCATCGTCATTTACCTGCATACCGTGCGCCAACCATAAGCCGAAAGCGGAAACTGTTTGGATAAATCTACCGACGGGAAGGGGTCCCACGGGAAAATCTTTTTCGACAGCAGCGGAATTCCGGCAAAGGTCTTTGGAGAAAAATGTGAGTCCACGCTCCCGTCGGCGCAAGGCAATGTTATAAGGAGGTGAACGGCGTTTGATTTCATCGGATTCCAGGATGGCTGCTTCCAGGGCAGAACCGGTTATGGCAAAATCCAGCTCCCGGGCCTGGGTCAGCATTTCCAGGGTATGTTCCGCGTGGGGTGTTTTTTGCCGGAAATAGCTTTTTACCCGCTGTTTGAGGGATTTGGCCTTACCAATGTAAAGCGGATCACCATTCTTGGTACGCAGCATTCGATATATGCCGGGTTTGTCCGGCAGTCGCCGGTGAATCTCGGGATTCATCGGAAACTTCCGTTTGAAACGACGGGGGGGTTTGGTGGTCGCCAGCCAGTTGTCCAACTGATCGAGCCCGGATACGCCGCAGGCTTTGTCTAATAGTTCGACCATTTTTTTCCAGATGAATGCGGTTGCGACAACATGATCGGTACTGCGTTTTAGTTCGGGCATGCTATGGCCGTAATAGCCAGCTATGGCTCTGATGCCTCTACGTGGTAGGTTGGGCAGCAAGCGGATCGCAATCTCATGCGTGCAGATGATCCGGAAGGGAAAAGGGCCTTCGGGGTCATTATCTTGATGAAGCTGGCGTAAAAAGGGTTCTTCAAAGCGGGCAAAATGGATAACCAAGGGACAGGCTGCCGACGGATTGCCGGCGGTGATTTTCTTTGCCGTTTCGATCAAATGCTCCCAGATATTTTTAGATGATACGGCGGCTGCAATGGAACCGTCTGAAATTCCAGTGATCCGTTGAACCACCCGCGGGATGGCTGCACCGGCCGGCAAACACACCCGGTAAATCTGAGGGCCGGTTATCACCGGATTATCGGCAGCAGAGGCCCGCGTCGGCAGCCAGCCGATTTCGAGGAGATGCCCTTTATCCGGATTCGCTCCAGTTGCCTGACAGTCAAGCGTTAAGATTTCCAATTCCGCGAGAGTTGCCGTCATTTGTCATTCAAACTATGTACACCATTGCCTATATCAAGTCTTCATTAGCCCATATATCAATCCTGTGATCATTATCCTTTACAGAATAGCTTCTATCTTTGGCAAGCTTGAATTTCAAATTCAGTGCAATTCCTTTTTTTCGTTAAAAATTTAGAATTATTTTTGTTTTAATAATGTCAATATGTTATAGAATCATAGGGCTGTTCAGAGTTGAAAGGTTCAATGGGTCAAAGGTTTAGGGTCGGAGATCCGGGATTAACGCTGCTTTTGAACTTACAACATGTGAACTCTGAATAGAATTCGCATGAAAAAATAATGATTTAAGGATATTAAGGTATTGAATTTAGCCTGAGATCAAACTAGAAAAGTCAAAGAAATCTAACCCTGAACCTGCGAACCTTCACCGTGTTAACGATATGGAATCAGCACTGTTTGATGCGTTAAAAAAACTCAGAGAAAATATACCCCGTTTAGCTGATTTGCTGAAATGCGGCGACCATGAACAGATTCGTTTCTGGACCGACATCGTCGATGCCAAGCTACTTTCCCGTTTGGCTCCTGACTTTCCGGTGGTCGCCGCGATTTGTGGCGGGGGCTCCTCTGGGAAATCCACCCTTTTCAATTCTCTGATCGGAGATTATCTTGCACCAACCGGTGGAACCGCGGGGTTGAATCGGCGCGTGCTTTTTTCCATTCCGGCGATGCGGGCCGGACAAAAAGATCTTCTGGCAGATCTGGCGCGACCTTTCCAATCGGTGCCAAGTCTCCTGAACGCCAGGGAAGAACTGACGGTCCCGGGGGAACCGCTCTATGTTCTGAACCAATCCCCTGCGAATAACCTGGTGATATTGGATACTCCGGATTTCGATACCGGTGCAAAAGGTGCCTACACCAACCGGGAGGTCACTCGGATGGCATTGGAAGCTTCGGACATTCTGATCTACATTTTCACCAACTCAAATTATAACAACCGCGACAACACCGATTTTATTGCTCACATGCTGACCGGGATCGGGACCGGGATCGGTAAACGAAAATGCTTTCTGGTGTATCGAGTTTACCCGAGTTTCACCCAACAAGAGGTTCTGGACCATGCCATGACGGTGGCGGAAGGCATTTACGCCGAGCTAGCCGACAAATATCTTCTGGGTGTTTATCGCACGGATGAAGACAATGATGTGGCGGCCGGGAAGGGGTTCATGAAATTTAGACCGGTTGATGCCAACAGACCGAGTTTTGCCGAAGCGCTTCAATCGGTTGATACGCCCAAACTGCGCTACGAATTATACGCATCCATCTTAAGGGACGTTTACAAACATGCCGAAGTTATAAAAGACGATGCGCAAGTTTCTTTTGATGAACTGCGCCTTTATTTTGACGCCCTTCAAACAGCCCAGAGTTACTGTGTTCACGAAGCGTTGAAGCATTTTCCGATGGATCGTGTCATGAGGCGATTTGCCCGGGTTTGGGCGGCGACGGACCCGGCTCACGTAAAAATGATGCGCAAAACGGGCGGTTTCATCGAATTGCCGCTGAAATTATTGCTCGGAGCGGCCGGTTGGGCCAAAGACCAGTTGTCTCCGGGCATACCAAAGCCCTCAGCCTCAAAGCTGTTCATGGAAAAAGTGGATGAGGATTTGGTGACGGCCGTGACCAGCATGCACTATCAGGCGGTCAGCCGCCAGATATCCGTCGGTGGATCATTAACGGATCCTGTTGCCGGACGAATGGTTGAAATCATCGATAAGATCAGATCACATAAAAGATTGGAAAAATCACAAAATCCTCGGGCCGAACCCTCCGGCGCAGGTTCCAGCCTCAACTTTTTGATTGATGCCCACCCGGTAGTGATATCGGAGCAGGAAAAACTGCGTGCCAGGGATTTTAAATCTGTTTTACAATCAATTCTGGCCGAAAAAGAATCTATTACGACCATTTCCCGGGACATGGAAAAGGATCTCGAACGACTTGCCGATCATTTTCGCCGCAAAATGGGCCTGTGGCATAAAATCAACCAGACTTTTTGGGCCCTGCTCAACGTATTACCGGCAACGGTTGCAGTCACCTATGTTCTTTCAACTGGGGATCCCGTCGGGGCTGCCGGTATAAAAGTCAAACTGACCGGACTTTTCGGGGCCAAAGATCTTTACGCACTGTTCGCGATACCGGTTACCACAGGGTTGAAAAAAGCGGACCGTAAGCAGATCGAGGAAATGCTGGGGCCCATTATACAAACCTGGTTAAACCATAAATTAAAGACCGTACAGCACCTCTTTGAGGAAAACATAACCGGCGGTATTTTGCGGTGTGCCCGAAAAAATATTGCCGACGCAAACCCATTGATTCATGAAATCGAGCATTCAATGAAAGTATGTGCGAAGGGAGTTGAGAAATAATGCTACCGACCCGACAGTCTGCCACCCTCAAGGCTCTCGGCAAAATTGAAGGTTTTAAAAACGACCTGAACATGCTGAGTTCAACGCTGGCGGACTTGCCACTGTGGCTGCCGGCGACAGCGCTAACAAAACAATGCGATGAGGCCATCCGGATGATTAATGACATTGCCGAACGTTTCGAACGGAAGCTGGTGGTGACTATTGTCGGACCCTGTGGCGCCGGGAAATCCACCCTGCTGAATGCCTTTGCGGGGATCGATGATTTGTCACCGGCGGGACATCAGCGACCCACCACCGGCCATGTCATTGTTTTCGGCAGCGACGAACAGGATGCCGGACAGCTGGTCGCAAACCTCGGTGGTGAGTCCGTGGAGGTTAAGTCAAGCCCGGCTGCCGTGGTATTGGAGCATGTCCTCATCATCGATACGCCGGATACCGACAGCATGGCCTACCGCAAACACGCTCCGCTCGTACGCGAAGCCATCGCACGCTCCGATATGCTCCTATGTGTGTTTGATTCTGAAAACCCCAAAAGAAAAGACCATGTTGATTTCCTGGCCCCGTTTATCCGAAAATTTAATGGGGAATCATTGGTGAGCGTGATCAATAAATGCGATCGTCAGGATGAGGCCGAACTGAAAAACCGGATATTGCCTGATTTTTCAGCTTACATTCAGGCAGCCTGGCAAACATCCGTCGATCGCACGCTGTGTATATCCGCCCGGCGACATCTTAAAGATCCGCAATGGGACCAGACCGCAGGTCCCAAGCATAATTTTGATCAATTCGAAGAATTGCAGAATCTGATCTTCGACAGCATCAATCGTGCCGGCTATGTGGTCGACAGGCGGCTAGAAAATGCCAGAAGCTTGAGAGATTATATCTTCGATGAGGTCGAACGAGAGATTATCGGGTACAGCACTGCTCTGATGACGGCCAGGCAAAAAATCCACGAAGCAGAAAGGAAAGCATTTCTGGAAGCTGTTTCCGCTATGAAAAATGATGACTCGAGACAGCTTTTCGGTATCGGTTTGATGGTTTATCAGAAACTGGCGCAGCGGTGGGTCGGACCCATGGGGTGGATGATCGCCATTTGGGCGCGTTTGCTGATTTTCGGAACCGGTATGGCCGCCCTGTTAAGATTCGGCCGTCCTGTAACCCAAATAATGGGCATGATTTCTGCCTGGAGACACTTCAAAGAATCTAAATCGGCAACGGCCGACGTCCATAACGATGAGCAAGTGGGGGCAGGCTTGCGGAGGTATCGACTCACTACCATGAGCAACTGGCCGGATATCGCTGAGTCTTTGATTGATGGTGGGTTTAACGGCGCCGTGCGCCGGGTGGATGATGCCTTGCTGGCCGCTGAGACACTCAGCGAACAATTGGCTGGGATCTGGAGCGGTATCCTGGACTCTGAGATTGAACGTGTATCACGCAGGCTTTGCGGAATACTGCTGCAAATTGTGTTTAACCTGCCGGCATTTGGTATTCTGGGTTACAGCGGTTGGATTACAGTAAAGGGGTTTTTATTGGGAAAATATCTTGCGGGGGTTTTTTTTCTTCATGCCCTGTGGTCGATCGGCATTATACTGATATTGAGTTTTTTCATTTTTCAGGCCTGTGTCCGCTTGACAGCCGGACCGGAGCGCATTACCGCAAAAGCATTCGAGAAGATGAAAGGCCGGGCCGATCAACTTGATATGATGACACCCAACCCGGTGCTGGTACAACTTGAATCACTTATTGAGCTGAATGCCCTGTTATCATCGCGGGGATCAAGGCGATTTTAGCCTTTCTTTAAAGGAGAGCGGCTCAACGCTGATTAAATTCGCAATCTTAAGTTTCCTATTAGGCGGGCCTTTTGACTTTCGATCTGCTTTCGCATACTTTATTGCTTTTCATATTGTCCTCTGCATTGGGATCTCAACAAATCTCTCTGCATAAAATCGATTCCCTTTATATTTTGATATAAAAATTCAGTTGTGTATTTTATAAACTTATAACTAAACCACTGATGCTTTTGAAAAAGTATGGGGTGGCTTATCGGAAGCCACCCCAGTTAGAAAGGAGGTAGATGACGCTGTGTTAATACATTGCACAGGCCTGATAATATTTTCGGAACATATGAACGATTCTTTAGTTTTTTTTATGGAAAAGTGTAAAAACCTGTGATTTCAGTTTCCACTTACCGGTTTTTTTCTAACATTGAAGACCTGGTCCACAAAGCCTGAATTCGTTACGTTGAACAAGTACTTGTGACCGATCATTTTTCGCTGGTTGCCGGCCACTGGAAACCGGTTTCGGATACCGGACGCTTAATTTTCCATCTTCAGATACCAGAAGATTTGCGACCCTATGATGCCCCGATATCAATCGTGTCTTCGAAAATCAGCAATTATTTCGAAAGCGCACCAGGTCTGTTTGGATTGCAAGCGGCAGCGACCGAAGCGAGGGTTTGAAAATACAGAAATGGAGCGTATTAAATATTATATATCCGTTCAAACCAATTCAAATGTTCTTCGTCCGCAATTCCCAGTCGTTTGGCCACCGCAGGAGAAAATATGGCAAAATTGGCGGTTGATCGTGTGCAGATTGTACCATCGCTGTTCAACAGGATACCTTCCATCATCGCTTCGTGTTTTCCTGTTAATTCCAGTACCCTGCCTTCGGCCTTCAATGCATCGTCGATATACACGGGCTTCAGAAAATCAATCGTCATCGATTTGGTTAATGTGATCCGTTTTAACAGATAAATTGCAGCCCAACTCATAATTTCATCGAGAATCGTTGACAGAACTCCACCGTGAATCAGATTGTTCCACCCGCACAGATGCTTCGGAACCGCCACCTCGGAAAAGACGGATGAGTCTCTGGTGTAAAATTTCATCTGCAGCCCCGATGGGTTGACGGGGCTGCATCCGAAACAGTTATGGGTCTCACTGTTGGGCAGGCGCTTGCAATCTTTTCCTAATTCCATCGCTAGAAATAAATAAAGTTAAACAATTTGTCGGCGGCCTCTTCGTCTAAGCCTTTCAGGATTTTGTATTCATCAAGGGCGGCCGTTTTGTTACCCTTTTGAAGGAGTGCATAACCAAGGTTATAGTGAGCCGGTACAAAATCGGGATCTATCCGAATGGCTTCCTTGTAAGAATTAATTTCCGTGCTTGAATCTCCCAGTTTGCCGTATACCACACCCAGATTATTGTGGGCTGGAGCAAATTCAGGAGTGATTCGCAAGACTTCCTGATGGGCCTTGATGGCTTCCTGGTAGAGGCCCAGCTTGGTATATGCAAGGCCAATGTTGAAGTGTGCTGGAGCTGCATTAGGGTTCAGTCGTATGACGGTTTCAAAGGCATTTTTCCCGTCATCCAGCCGGCCAAGCTGGGCGTAAATCAGGCCGAGCTTAAAATATGCGGATTCGAAATCAGGATTTATCCGGATCGCTTGCTCATAGGTTTCAACTGCCTCCTGGTTCCGACCGAGTTTAGCATAATAATTTCCTAATGCATAATGCATGTCCGCGTCATTGGGATTGATTTTAATTGCCTGTTTATATGACTCTATGGCGGCTGCCGGCCTATTCAATCCGACCTGACAGGAGCCCAAGCCATTCCATGCCATGGCATTTTCCGGGTCTTGTTCAATTGCTTCCTTGAAAAGCTCAAGTGCTTTCTGATCATCGCCATTTATTGAAAAGCTGTACCCCTGGCGACAAAGTTCTTCGGCAAGCTTTGGTTGTCGTGAGCTTTTGGTAAAGGTCCACAGAGAAATCGGCATGCCGAATCGGGCCGGTTTCAGTTTCAGCAAAGAACTCCCGGCAATTGCGAAATTAAGATTTTGGCCGCGTACAAACTGAAAAGTGGTCACGCCGATGACCTCGCCTTGTAAATTGATCACCGGACCGCCGCTGGATCCCGGGGAAATCGGAGCTGACATTTGAAAAAATTCTCCTACCGATGGAATCGCTCGAATCGAAGACACAATGCCCTCGCTGACAGTCTGCTCAAGTCCCAGGGGGCTGCCGAGCACCATGATCTGTTCGGCAATTGAAGGCAAATCTTTGCTGACTTTTATATATTTAACTTTTTCCCGGGGGATATCCACTAGTACTTTTACCAGGTCAACTGATTTATTATCCGCTACAACCAGTACGATCGGATATGAGTTCCCGTCGGCGGTTCTCACATCTGCGGCATATTCACCATCGATAACATGGTAGTTGGTAATTAAATGTCCGTACTTATCGATAAAAAATCCGCTCCCGATCCCGGTAACCTGATGATTGGCATTATAGACGACCACCGTCACGACAGCAGGGCGAATTTCCCTCACTAATTCTGTAAAGCTTACCTGGGCCATTAAAGACCCGGTCATCGCCAGCCAAAACATTGCTCCGAGGGCAATTTTCAATTTATAATTCATATCAGAAACTCCCTATCAATATTGCAACCCAAATCACCAATGTAAGCATAAATTTTCAATTTTAAAGAAAACTCAGTCCTTTTTATTCACCTTCGATAAATTCATGTCGCGTTGTATCCTGTGACCTTACAATCAGCTGGTATCCATTCAGAAATGGCTAGTTTGTCCATATTTCCGTCTGTAAATCCGTATACGGCGGATTGATCCTTGAAATTTGCATTTTCTTATTTTGAGTAATCCGCCAGGGATGGTTCGTCTTATCAGCACTATTGAAAACATATCATTGCTGAGCGGACACGGACTGCCGAAAATTATCATCGAGCGAGGGTAAGGTTGATGGAATTGCTGATGAAATCATGCAATTCAGGGAAAATAGGGGAAGTACCAAGGCGGCTCCCGGGGGAGTTAGTTTTAATCCTCTTTAACCTCCAGATACCTCAGTTCTCTGTGGGCGTCAACTCAGTTACAATGATCGTCAATTGACTCAATTTTATGCATGCATCGGTACTTAACGGTGGATCTTTTGTAAACTTGGCTCATTTTCGGGTCAACCAATAGGCATTTAGGGCCGATTGTTGTGTGGCGAGTATTTCGGAGCGGCTACCTCCTATTTCTTTTCAACCGGATAACCGGCATGCTGCCATGCGTTCCAGCCACCTTCAATGATAAATACCTTACTGTACCCTTTTTGTAAAAAATACCATGCCACACGGGCACTCGTTTTACCGTATTTTCAAGCTCAGTAAAATATCAGTGATTTATTTTTGGGATATTTTTGTACCCATTGGCCAACCTTGGAAGGATTCTCTCTGACAGCCGATAAAATTTTTTTGTTGCTCCGCCACCAATTCTGATATTTGCGCACGTCTACGATGACCACATTGGAATTGTTGAGTAGCTCTTTGACCTGATGAATGGAAATACTGGGCACGTTTTTAAGGTTGTCCGCAACCGAAAATCGTGCCCAGCTGAAAATTAACAGGAATGTAATGCATGCAAAAGCGAATCGCCCGATAATTTTATCTCCTATAAGAATTGATTTATCCAATTGATTATCCGTTAAAATTAGCCCTGTGTGCCTGCGATAACAGACACAACATCAAAGATGGTCTCTTCATGATACCGATTTAACCTAACTGTAAAGAATGTCAAGAGAAAATCGAATGTGATCCCGGGTTGAGATTGCATCTGAGACTGAAAGGATCTGAGGGTATTGAGGTGTGACAATCGGTCCCGGAGCTAAAGGGCAAGCTTGCTGAAATAAAGTATGCTTGAAAATTAAATGGTCTATCACGAACTAAGACCCGATGCGTTTTATAAATTTTTGATTTCTACATACTCGTTTTTTTTCTCACAAAACCACTTATTCGTTCCAACGCAGGTGTATTCCTCATCCGCCAACTCAATAATTTGCTTTGCAAAAACAACGGCTTGCTGCAAATTACGAAATAGATTTCGCAAAGTTCCGATATTTTCTCCGTACTCATCAACGCAAACCACTGTCTAAATCACCTCCGATTCAAAATCAAAACGAAATCTTAGTTCCCATAATTCGAGAAAGCCCCCCCGAAGATCTCAAGCCCCGCAGGTGAAGGAATGATAACCACCAGGACATTTCCTATTCTCTCGGAGCATACAGCTCTTGGCGGATAGCCGGATTCCAATTATTTGGAATGTTAAGTAGATTAGGCAAAATTTATGCCAAAGTCTCATCTTTGATCTTGTTCCATTGGAATGCTGGAGTATGCCCTCTGAAACGGATATTCAAACGGGCTGAGCCACGGATTTGAGCTCTTGAGGACAATAAAAGAACGGAAAATGTCAAATTATTGACTGAAAAATGTCAACAATTTAAGTTATTCGTATTCTTGACAAAATTAATTATCAGCGGTACAAAAGAATTAAGGAATCATTGCGTCATGGAAGTGATATTAAACCGGCTGTTAAATAGTTGGGACACATTCTCCATTTGGGTTGCTAATCAACCCAATTTCGTGGAGGTGGCATTTGGAGTAGGTCTGTTTTATTTGATTTTACAAATAATAAGGGGATTATCCGGAGTTATTAAATATTTTCTTTCCGGATTATTCAGCGTTCCCCGCCGTTTCAGAAAACAAAAAGACATTAGAGTCAAAACCCGCAATAAGAAATCAGCTACGACGGACGAGGAAGCCCCGCCGTTTGTTTTCAGATGAAACCGGCCAATGTCCCAACTCAATCCGGATCATTATGCAAAACAGAACGAACTATCAATGACCATGCGCTACAACATCTACAAGATTTTACGGCTGCTGCAAGCATATACGTTCAAAAAGCCTTATTAAGGATTTCCAACAATTCTTCCTTTGTCAGTACAATCGGGTTTCCCTTCATACTGCTCGCATTCTGAGATTTTATTACCACAGCGGAAAAATCGGTTTTTTGAAGTCCATAAGCTGCTAATGAAGGTATATACAGTTCTTGACACAATTCCTGTACCCAAGTGATACCCTGAACTGCAAGCGCTCCGGGTTCTCCAGTGATAATCCGGGCGACCTCGTCATACCGCTCGAGTGCTGGGGCGTATGAGGCCCGGGAATGCAAGGCACTGATATTGGTCTCCATAACATGTGGCAAAATAGCAGCACACAGAGCGCCATGGGGAGCATTGTACATGCCGCCCAAAGCGCCAGCGAATCCGTGTACGGCTCCTAACTTTGCGTTGGCCAGTGCCAAGCCGCCGTAAAGGCTTGCCAGGCACATATCCTCGCGGGCCGGCGCATCTTTGCCGTCTTGATACACCTTCCTTATAGCACGTGCCACCCGTTCTATTCCCTGCCGGCAAAGGCAGTCTGTCAAAGGATTAGCCTGGCGGGAAACGAAAGCTTCGAGCAGCTGTGTGAATGCATCCAATCCGGTGGCGGCTGTTACGGAAGGCGGCATCGAGTAGGTTAACTCCGGGTCAATCAGCGCCAGACGGGGCAGCATAAATGGACTTCTCATGCTGACTTTAATTCGGTGCAGAGGTGAATCGAGAACCGCATTGCGCGTGACTTCGGCTCCGGTACCGGCCGTGGTCGGGATGGCGATGTATGGTGCGGATTGCCGATTAAGCGGCTGACTGCCTCCGATTACCTCCAAATATTCCATTAATTCGCCGCTATTGGTTAAAAGCGCCGCTACTACCTTTCCAATGTCCAAAATACTGCCGCCTCCGATACCAATTACGAAATCACAACCATCACGACGGGCTTTATCGACTGCGGCAAGGGCCAGGTCGGTTGTGGGTTCTTCAGGTACGCGGAACAACGAAAAATCGATGCCTTGTTTTTTCAGCTGCTTCAATAGAGGTTCTGCCCGCTGCGGGTTTCGGCCGGTAATGACAAACCCATAGTGGCCCATTTCAGCAGCCGGGACACTGATATCTTTTAGGGTTCCAGGTCCAAAAATAATTTTTGTGGCGGTGGCAAATTCAAATTGCATGTTATCCTTATTTACTCCTATAGGGTTTCTGTGATTGCATTAAAGATAGATCCATCGATAATCTGACAATTTAGGGTAAAAAAGTTGACGATAATTGTCAATTTTAAGGTTGTTAAAAAAATAGAAAACAAGTTAACTATTTGAAATTTAGATAATTATAAAAAAATAAAGAAACTGGCACAAAATTTGAAATAAAAATACTCGAACTTAGCCAAACGGCTAGAATTTAAAACTTCTCAGATGTGCGTGCATCTTCTCTGTCGGGCTCTCACGACAAATGTAATGAGGAATAGCGCCGCACGAGTACAACGGCATTGTGGGAAGTTTTATTTTAAATCATGTCTCTGCAGGGTTTTGACAGTTCAAATCACTCAAAATTGTTACCCGGAACGAGGCTGCTAATAAAACTACGATTGTGAATTTTGCCGAATCCCGTCTTGCGATATCTCGCCATTTGACGGGATTTCATCTTTTAGAAGGAGAATTCCGATGATTTCCGCAGTCAATAGCACAATTTCGGCGCTACAGGCAAATAAAACCAGGCTGGGCGTCACAGCCGATAATATTGCCAACGTAAACACTGATGAATTCAAAAAAAGCAGAGCAATCCTGAAAGAAGGCAGCAACGGTGGCGTACAGGCGAACATCGAGCGCGTCAATACTCCTGGCCATCGTTATCAAGAGCTTGAGGGAAATCAGCTGATCGAAAAAGAAGGCTCTAATGTAAACCTGGAAGAAGAAATTCCTGAACTTATGGTCACACAGCGCACCTATGAAGCCAATCTGAAAGTGCTGCAAACCCATGACAAAATGTTGGGAACCCTGCTTGATATCACGGGATAATCCTCCTCGTTTGCCACCACTTAGATTCCCTAAAATTTTTTTACCTGTTTGCTTATCACCTGCTTTATCCCTCGCAAGAATTTTCAATTTGTCATAGAATATTCAGACATTTCTGTATATCATAAGCTCAACATCGAAAAAGACGTCTCTGCCCTGGAATCTAATTCTTGCCTCTGCTGGTTGTCCCTGCTATTAACCTGTTAAGAGAGGCTATCGCTCAAAGTTTGACAATTTTAGTGTTTCTATTAGCAATTACAATAACATATAAATTTTCTGACCAATCCAGCATAATTGCTTGCTCAGCTCTAAGTCCTGAGCAGCTAAATGCGTTATTGAATGTATTAATCGATGGACTTTTAGTAAATAGCCGATTTTAAAAATCAGCAAATCAACATCAAAACAGATTATTGGAGAATCACTATGTCGGCAGAGAAACGATCAAAAAGTGCCTTTTCATCAGCTCGTGAAGCCGTACTTTCGGCCCGGCGGCACATTGACTCAGCCCAATGCAGATCAGCTTCATATCAATTGGCATTTCAGGACCCAGATTTTCTCCTACGCGACGAATTGCGGCCGGTACGGCTTCAATTGGAGCTGCTAAAACCTGAGCTGATTTTGCAGGAACAACATATCGAATCGACCGTTGTGGTATACGGCAGTGCCCGGATTACGGATCCTGAAACTGCTGAAACACGATTGGTATCAGCCCTGGCTGGATATAATAGCAATAAGGATGACCCGCTGGCAACCAAGCAAGTGGAGTCTGCTCGCCGTACTCTTGAAAACAGTCGATATTATGACGAGGCACGAAAATTGGGTCATTTAATTTCCAGCAACACCGGCAAAGATCAACTGGTGGTGGTGACCGGTGGAGGCCCGGGCATCATGGAAGCTGCCAATCGAGGGGCCCATGAGGCCGGGATGCCGAGCATCGGTATGAACATCGTTCTTCCCCATGAACAGGCGCCAAATTCTTATATAACGCCCGATTTAAATTTCCAATTTCATTATTTTGCCGTCCGTAAGATGCATTTGTTGATGCGTGCCAAGAGTCTGGTGGCTTTTCCAGGTGGTTTTGGCACTCTGGACGAGCTTTTTGAAACTTTGACGCTAATACAGACTCAAAAAGTGCAACCGATTCCCGTGCTGTTATTTGGTCAAGCTTTTTGGAAGCGGATTATCAATTTTGATGCCCTGGTAGAAGAGGGAACCATTTCAAACAAAGATCTTGATTTATTTGAATATGTTGAAACCGCAGAGGAGGCCTGGGGGAAAATATCTGAGTCAGTCGGGCTTTTATAGGTATCGAATTTCTTAGAAATCCAGATTCTCGGAGAGAAAAATGATATCATATCCAGGAAAACGAATGGATCATTTGCGTTCAATATCATTTACTCCGGTGCATTCGTGTTTATCTTCAATGACGGTAACGTCAATCATTTATTTGGGTTGAAAGCCAAACTTATCCTTTTTGCATCCGTTCCAATTTGCAAAATCTGAACGGAGGTTTCCTATGACAGTATTGAAGATATTTTTATGCATTATAGTGGGTTGCTTTGTTGCTTCTCCCCTGTATGCTGACATCTATGAGTGGACCGATGAAAACGGTGTCACGCATTATACCAACTATGCGCCACCTCCTGAAGCCAAAATTATGATGAAAACCGAAGAGCTGCCATATGATGAGGCCGCTGATCGTGCTCGCCTGGAGGCGGAACGAGAGGAGAGATTGGAGCTTGCACGGCTGGAGCTTGCTGAAAGAAATGGGGACCTTGAACGGCGCGAAGCGGAAACCGAGCAAAGATTGGCGGAAGCCGGCCGCCAGGCAGAGGAGGCGCTGCGTGAAGCTGAGAAAATCCGGAATGAAGCCTGGAATGACCGCTATGACAATGGAAATTACGAGTACTCTAGTTATTACCGCGGCTATTATCCGTATCACTACAAGAATCGGCACTACTTCCGTAATGAAACCGGCAGCATTCACTTTACCAAGCCACGCCATAAAGACCATCTAAAGCGCTACCGCAACACAAAACACCATTATGGCTATGTCGAGAAACATCACCGTAGCAAATACAATGGCCAAAAATACCTTTACAAAAAGGCGCATCGTCGGGATTATGGCCTTCGTTCGCATAACCGGTACCATCGCGGCCAGCTTTCCATCCGACCTCGCAGCAGCCATATTGGCAAGGGCACTCCCGGCAGGATACGCTCCGTCTCTCGTTCACGGCGCTATTAACCCTCTGTAAACTGCTAAAGGTGAAAGGGAAATTCCGAAATTCCAGCGGTTCGAAAGCGCAATGATTGATTGAACCTGAGTTGGAATAAAACCGAGCTGATGGGAGAGTGAACCCCAAATCATCCGGCTGTCGGCGGATTATTTTGGATCTAAAAAGTCTTGCAGGTTGATGATCTTTTCGTCGCTTTTAATGGTCCCTTTGAAGCTAGTAGTTGTGCCTTTCACTTTTTCCTTTCGCAGACTGCTGATCAAAGACTGAAGCTCACTGTTGTCGTCAATAAGCTGGTTGATTTGTTCTTTAAGCTTTTTCCAATTGGCTTCCAGATCCGGGGTTTCCAACTGAAAATTGCCCAGCTCGGCAATCAACCCCCCTAAATGGGATAAAAGGCCAAAATGGGTTGTTCCCTGCAGGTAGTAGGGACAATGAGACCACAAACTGATGCATTCGAATTCCCTTTTGGAACCTTCAGAGTGGATGATGGTATGGATGGCGCTGGGACCCTGATAGGCAATTGGATTAATGCCTGACTCCATCAACCGTGAAACCAGATCTTCAGTTGATGCGACGCCTGAAACAATTCTATCAGTATGCAGTACATTGTCATACATGCTTCCCAGAGTAATAATGGTACTGATTCCCAGGTTTTGACATATAGACAACAATTGGTCAGCCAATTGAAACCATCGCAGACTTGGTTCGTCGGCTTTCAAAATGACAAGATCTCTTTGACCGGCATCGGTTTCAGCTGCGTAGAAAGAGCCGCCCGGCGGCTTAAAGCTCTTAAGAATACCTCCCACAATACTGACTCGAGGACGCTGCTCATCATAGCGGTAAAAGGTGTCGGGGTCGAGATCTGCAAAATGCTGTGCTTTCATGCGGCGGATGAGATAGCCGGCCATACCGTTTGAGATGTTGAGGGCATTTCCCCATCCGTCAAAACCGGCGATGAGCACAGGATTTTTTAGCTGCGGTAATTCCTTGATATGAATTCCATGGTCGCTCATAGACCAAATTTGACATTCCGGTTAGGAATTGTCAAGGTGATCCTCGTCGAATAATTCCATTTGATCCCGATGGACCTCCTCAAAATGCTCGATAAACAGTTCTACCTGGCGTTTCAGGGCTTCAACTTGTTTGAGATTGGAAAGTTTCCAGCGGTACAGTTCTTTGTGAAGACTGCGACTGTAGTCGGCCAACGCCTCGATCATCTGTGGTTTTGCAGGTTCCCAGAGGAGATGGGCTTCTTCGATAGGAAGTCCCACTTTTTTGAAATGACGACGACAGTTACGGTCCCACCATTTGGAGGGGATTTCACCGTTTGTTTTAGCCCCTTCAAAATAAAAGCAGGTCCATTCCAGCTGGGGCGGAGGAATGTGCAGATCTCTGGCCACATCCCGCAGCACAAGTTTTCCTTCCGGAGTATGTTTGTCAAATGCGACCCAGTATGGAAAAGCCTGATCCGGCGATGATTGTGGCTGTCGGGATGGTATATTTTCGACTACTGCAAGATAGGCGGCCGCCTGGATAACGGCTCTGTCCCGGGGCATTCCTTCATGCTTAAAGCGCATTGCATTTGCCGCAAGGGCAGCTTGTTCATCCGACTTTTTACGAGTGGCAATCCATTGCCAGAAATCACCCGGGCGTTTGATGGCGTCGGCTATAATCTTAACATGCTTGTCATCGGATGTGCCGTTTAGAACTGATGTATCACCTTCAATCAAGGCACTTGCCAGATAGCCAAGACCGGCGGCATCGCGTGATTTCGCAGACCGGGTCACTTTGATTAAAGCGGCGACCTTGCTGTGAAATTTCCTGTTAAAAATGAGTTCGCTGCCCAGCGGCCAGCACTCTTCAAAGGTAATGATAGCTGTACGAGTTCTGTACCAATTTTTTTCCTTGGAGCTTAAACTTTCAAGTAAGGCGCTGGTGGTCAAAACGATATCGGCATGACCACGTCGCACAGCTTTTTGAAGCAGTGAGCGGTAGCGTGCCTCGATATCGGATCGGCTTTTAATCATGAAATAGAAAAAAGTGCCTTTTGGCGCTTCATACAATTTTTTTAGGGTTTCGGCTCGGCCGAATAAGACCCCAATGTTGCAACATTAGGTTAGTCATTCGCGTTGACTTCATTTGCCTCCTCGAAACCCCGGTATTTCAGGTGCCAGGACAGCAATTTCATTGTTTTCTTCAATTATGACAGTCGTCCACTGTTTGCTCGAATACCAGACTCCTAACCGTTTGCCGTTATTATCCAGGATGACAGAACCGTAGGGGGGATAGCCATAGATATTATCCATTTGGGAAACCCAGCTTCTCAGCAGAGGTGTGGTGAGATTGATTTCGTGCCACATACCCGGTCGCAGTTCATAAAGATTTTGAACTCCGATGATTGCGTATGGAATATTTGAATGGCCGCTGGTATAATATTTGTGATTCGGCAGGATTTTATAAGTTTTAAATGTGCGGTTTACATCCCGGTCTCGCTTGAGCCGACCATATTTAAAACTGGGTAAACCCAGGGATTTAAGACTTGGAAATTCTAGGGCGGTTGCAATTGACATCGGACTGATCAAAAAGAGGCAGATAATCCAACAATTTAAAACTATAAGAAAATTTTTTTTTTTCCCAATCACTGTGATACCCCAATTTGTGTACTATTTTAAATAAATTGACCTAAATTAATATCAGAAGTGTCGGTAAAACTCCAGTACAAATAAATTATAATAAGGATTCCAGACCTAAATTGACCCCGGCAAAAGCCGTATGGCTTCAGAGCCAGGCATCAAGGATAGGCATCGCCTGAGACATTTCGCCGAGCCTGCGTAAAGTCGCTTAATAACTCCCTTCATAAGCCGCTGGCATTGTTCAGCTTTCGATCAATAAGCCGTGATCACCCGGTGACTGTAGTACCTTCTCAATTCTCACCGGCGGAGCCGGTGGCTTATGAAGGGAGTCAAGCTTTTAATCGGCTACCGCGAGTCCTTGATAGCAATCGTTCACCTTAGGTGAGACAATCTGTTTTGAGATGCCGTTGAAATAATTGATTCGCGGGGATTTGATAGTTTCCTTTTTGCGGTGAAGTGGCATTGGTTTCTCTTGAAAATAAAAAAGCGGAGCTTATCATTCTTATAGAAGCAGTTCCCATTGCAATTATCGGCTGTCCTCAAACGAGTAACCCATCAATTTTACTTGTCTTCTGGTGCGTATTTGCGTTGCGAGCAGGCTTGATTATGATTATCATCCCACTTAATTTCTTTGGAATTACTAATTCTATTTTATCACATTATCGGGGCAGAATATGTTATTCCAAATTTCAAAAGGTTATCTGAATCATGAAATTTGAAAACAGCGTGATCATTAGTCAACCAGTTGAACAGGTATTTGAATTTGCCACTAACCCTGAACACAACGCCAAATGGCAGACGGGCACACTGGAATTGGAAATGACATCCGAAAATCATTTTGGAGCCGGTGCTACGTATCGTTGCGTGAATCGGTTTAGGGGGAAACACATCAAATCCGAAGGAATTATTACTGATTATGCACCCGGCAAATCATGTCATATTCGAATTAGGACTGGCGATTTTACAGGTGAATGCAGCATGTTTTTCAAAGCAGTGGAAGGAGGAACGAAACTTACTGCTTTCGGGGACTTGGATATGCGGTATTTCAAGCTGCTGAAAATGACTGCAAAGCGAAAAATCAATCAGCAGATAAAAAAGGACTTGTTAAAATTGAAGTATATGCTTGAAAACGGGAGGAAATTTTAGCTGGTTGTTGTTTCAATCCATATACGTCACCCAGCCGAATTCGCCGTAGCCACATAGACTATCATTCTGTCCGTGAAACGGCAGGATTGCTGCATTTTTCGGGAGTCAGATAGTCGAAAAATTTTTCTTTGCACACCGTCTCTTGGAGGGATAGCACATCAGCAAATGTGATTTCGGCCAGTCTTGTATACATGGCCTTGGCAGCTTCCATCCAAAGATAACGCGTCAAGCATAAATCCTGGCGCTCGCAGGTCGAGGGGTTTCGATCACATTGAATCAACGTGTCGCCGCCTTCCAGCAGCGCCACAATCTCACCAACCGAAATTTCATCAGGCGGCCTATTGAGCATATGTCCGCCTTTCGCTCCCCGAAAACTTCTCACATAATCGGCTTTTTTCAACGGCCTGATGATTTGCTCTAGATATTTTAATGAAATTTTCTGGCGTTTAGCTATTTCTCCCAGTTGAATCGCACCCTGCCCGTAGTGCTCGGCCAGATCCAGGATCATGCGCGTGCCGTATCTGCTTTTTGTCGACAGCTTCATAGTAAATCTCCGAATGTCAAGTGTAACGCAAGGTCATAGGCTATAGACTGTTATCTGTTTTCTGCCCAATTTATGCAAGAAGATAGAACAAGTTGCAGCCGCCATACAGGCTATAGAAATATGGCTCAGCAGTCAAGTTAGAAAAGGCGTAAGATTAGTGTTGACAAGCATTACTGTCCAAAAAAAAACTATTCGGGGCGTTTATAATGCGCCGGATATCAACTTAGGTTTAATCTTCCCGCACAGCTGGACGGAAATTTTGAGATAGTTTAGGTGAGCCATATGTATCAAGATCTGAAAGGGGAAACCGCCCTGGTTACGGGCGCCGGCAAAAATAGTGGCATCGGTTATGCGATTGCCAGAAAAATGGCTGAAAACGGAGCAAACGTAGTCATTGCAGATTTAGCAAAAACGAAGGAAGGGAACAATCCTCTTATTACCGGTCTGCCGTATGCCATCGGCGCCAAACTGGTCCAACCGGATAAACCGGTTTACTGCGTCACCGGAGACAGCGCATTTGGCTTTAATATCCAGGAACTCGAAACTGCGGTGCGAACCAAATTGCCGGTGATTATCATTGTAGCCGTCGACGGAGCTTACGGGATGGAAAAAACAGCTCAGCAGCGAATGTTCGGCCGGCAAGCTGACTGGTTCGGTCATAAGCATGCACCGGTCCGATACGATAAAGTGGTCGTTGCCATGGGCTGCCACGGGGAATATGTCAGCAAAGGTTCGGAGATAGAGTCGGCGATTGAGCGTGCGCAGTCTTCGGGAAAAGCCGCGATTGTCCATGCGGTGGTAGATCCGGTGGCCAACGTGGATCCTCCCGGCAACTGACTGTGGACGGCGGCGCGAACAGGGAAACTAGAAATGTAGACTGATTGCTGGTTACTGGTCTCTGGATATTGGTCATTGGATACTGGAAATTAGGTATTGGGCACGGGTATGGGGACCGGCATCCAATGCCGCCCCTGGTGTACGCGACAGTTTTTAGCTACGCGAACTGGGTTGAAATTTCCGGGCTCGGTTCTAACATCGGCCACGGCTTATTCGTAGGTTGGGTTGAGCATCCCGGTATCTTTTGTTGGGTTTCGTTCCTCAACCCAACCTACTTGCCAGCCATTTTTCTGCTATCAGCATAACCCAACAAAATGGCCGAAGATAGAACTATCCCCAAATTTTCTATGGCCTATGGTGCAGAAGCTGCGCCAGGCCTGATAAGCCGAGTCTCTCAAGGATCTCTTTTTTAGGAACACCGTCATCATTTAACCCGCGCAACTCGTAAAACTCTTTCAACATCAGGTCCATATCCGGCACACTTCCCTCTGTAGGACCCGTTTCCATTGGTGTCATAAGTCTTTTGGGCAGCTTGTCGTCCTTTGCTCTGTCTCCGAACAGGTTTGACAACCCTCGTTTGATGTACCATATCTTTTTGCCGAGTTTCATTAATTCCTCAAGGGTGTAGTTAAATCCCGTGACATGATTTACCATATCCACAGCCTGAGTCGCGTTCAGGATCGATGCACCCAGGTTGCAGAAAACTGCACAGCTCGAAAAAAACATCCCGAAGTCCTGGCTGATGATGTTAATTTTCGCTTTGCCCGCGCTGCTCATCCCTGTAATTTCACCTAGCTCATCATCGAATTCGGGCAGATACATCATACCGCCTTCGAGGGCATAGTTGAGGCTGGCATTATGACACGCCCCTCTGGGGGAAACGGCATAGGCCAAACCATAGCCGTGAGCGGACCTGGGATCGTGCATGGGTGCTTCGAGACCCTTAACCGTCGTCAGAAAGTCCGATGCGTTGCCACCGATGTGTTTTGCAGCTGCGGCGCTGCCTTTGGACAGAATCGCACCAAATCCTTCTTGCTTTCCGATCTTTTCAGCCATTGCAACAATGGCCTCGGAGTTGCCCCAGGTGAGCTTCAGGCCATCGGTGTCCTTTTCGGTTATCAGCTCATTGTCAAAGCACTCAATGGCAAAGGCGATGGTGGCTCCGCAGGTAATGGTATCCATGCCGTACCGGTTGCAAATCTCGTTTGCCTTGCCGATGGATTCTATGCTGGAGTTCAAGCACATGGTCCCAAACGTGCCGATGGTCTCGTATTCGGGACCCGGACCCTTTTCAAACTTAAAGGGTCCTTCCTTTACTTCTGCCTCTCTTTTACATGCCACGCCGCAGGCATGGCATGTCTTTTTGCCGGTCAGGATTTTTTCACTGTATACCACCGGACCGATCTCATCAAATAGGTCCCATTCGGTCTTCTGCCAGTTTTTCATGGGAACGTCGCCGGAAATGATGCCGACATCCATATGCGAAGCCGTCCCAAATGCGCGCAAGGCCTCTATGGTGATGTTGCCGTCATACACTTCTTTTAGTTCTTCTCGGAGGTTTTTGAGTTTATCCGGGTGGGCTGCTTCAAGCTTCCCGGTCCCCCTGACAAAGATGGCTTTGAGTTTCTTGGCACCCCATACCGCCCCCACGCCGGTGCGCCCGGCCGCATGTCCCTTCTTGTTGATCAGCGATGCGAACCTTACCAGATTTTCACCGGCGGGACCGATGGTTAAAACCTGGCCTGACTTTCTTGATTCACCCTTGTAATCAGCGATGATTTCATCGTTGGCGGTGTATGCGTCCATGCCCCAATATTTGTTTGCATCCCTTAGCCGCACCGTATCATCATCGATGTAGATACAGGTCGGCTTATCAGTTTCTCCTGTCACCACCATACCATCATAACCGGCAAATTTCAGTTCGGCACCGAAGTAGCCACCGATGTTGCTGTCTCCCCATAAACCGGTAAGCGGTGATTTGGTGCCGAGAGTCCACCTGGCCACTGCGTCCATTTTCATACCGGTCAAAGGACCGGTCATGAGTACGAAGGGATTATCGGCGGAAAGGGCATCAAATTCGGGCTTATCCTTTATCAGGTCCAGGTAGATGCGGGTACTGAAGCCGAGACCGCCGATGTACGCTCGAGCAAATTTTGAATCAAGGGGTTTTGATTCGATATTGCCGGATGTAAGATCGATGTAAAGTATTTTGCCTGCATATCCGCCCATGTTGTTCCCTCCTAATAAATATTATATTCAGCGTAGCCGTTTTCCTCGAGATACTTCGGATACATGGCATAAGAAGGCTTAATTGCGGGAAGAAGTTTCAATATTTTGGGGATGGGACCTTTTGCTATCATCTGCTTGCGTGTCAGGGCTGCCATTAAGTTCACCTTGCCGAACCAAAACTTGTGAGCGATGTCGGCACTCATGGACATGTCAACGATTTCCTTTGTTTCCCTGTCTCCAGGCCTTACATCTACTCTATCGCCTGAACAGTCTACGACTATCACAACATCCGGATCACTGTATCTGAACCTGACGATAAGATTTGAAGCGAGCAGCTTATCTGCTATCACCGGCGTATCAGCCATGAGTTTGAAAAAACCTCCGAGCAGTTTTTCAAACGTCTCTGAATCATTAAATAGTCCCATCAATATCCTCCTTAATAACGACAAATGAATTAATAAGCGTTTTTTAAATGCAGCAATATTTCTTCCGCGACGACCTCACGCGGGTTAAACCAGCTGGTACCGTCATTAACCGCATACTCGGCAAGCTCCGGCAGGCCCTCCTCCGGAACGCCAACATCCCGAAGCCTCAAGGGCAATGCACCCAACCCATTCAACTTTTCAGTGAGACTTCTCACCGCTTCGATGGTCTTTTTGGCCGAATCTTCAACTGACAGACCGGAGATCTCTACACCCATGAAAGGTGCAAGTTTGGTAAGTTTTTCTTTGATCTCATCAAAATTGTATTCCATGCCGTGAGTCAAGAGTATGGCGTTGGCGATACCATGGGGTACATGATAAAGCGCACCGGTTGCGTGGGCCATACCATGCACGCAACCTACCATGGAGTGGGAAAAGGCAGTACCGGCAAGATTGGCCGCCACCAGCAGACTGCCGCGAGCCTCCAGGTCCTCCCCATTTTCCGTGGCCTGCAAGATGTTCTTGAAAATGAGTTCTACCGCTCCGGCGGCAAAGATATCGGAAACAGGCGAACAGCCTGTGCCGACGTAAGCCTCAATAGCATGAGTCAGGGCGTCCATGGCTGTAGATGCGGTCAGGGCCGGCGGCATGGAGGTCGTCATCTCCGGATCGAGTACAGCCAGACTGGGAAGGAGAAATTTATCGCTAAAGGCCAATTTTTCCTTGTTTTTCTCATCGTAGATTACTGAAACCATTGTTACCTCGCTGCCCGTTCCGGCGGTCGTAGGTATGACAACCAGGGGGCTTAACGGCCGGGTAAGGGTATGAATTCCTGAGTAATCCTCTACCAAATCACCGCCTTCGGAAATTAAAATGTTGGCAGCTTTAGCGGTATCAATGGCGCTGCCCCCGCCGATGGCAATAAGGCCTTGAGCACCGGACGATTTCGCCTGCTCGGCGCATGAATTGACCGTCTTAATCGCTGAATTGGGTGGCACATCCAGGAACTCACCAGTAACCGTGATGCCTGCTGATGTGAGCCCATCCGCCACCTTTTTTACAAGGCCTTGATCACGAATGACCTTATCGGATACGATAAAATATTTTTCCACCCCTAGTGCATCAAGTTCAGCCCGGAAATCCGACGCAATCCCCGCGCCGTATACCACCTTGGTCGGGTTATAGAACTCAAAAAATTCCGGCAGCATGAGGTCCCTCCTTGTCTGAAATAAATGGGTCTGTCTCACCCTAAAAAAAAGCGGGAATAAAGAAGATTTTTAAAAAAGATGGTTATCGTGTAAATTGCTCAATGTCAATAACCTTTAAACTGTATTTCCCCTGAAGCCCGACAGCTGGGGCGGTGATAATTGCCCATTCATTGCGAAACTCGAAAGGGCGATGTTGCAGTGTTCGGCTCATGAAAAAAATAGGGAAAAGGCTTGACAATATAACGCAATGCGTTAATTTGGATTTACTGTTACACGAAACATTGAATTCAATCAATAAATCAGGAGGCGCTCGGCGCTCCTGAAACGATCCCATGGTCCGCTTAGCGCATTAATTTCAAGGAAGGATGATGAATATGGACGGTCAAACATTACAAAAATTAGGTCGGCAAATCGTATTGGATGAAAAAGGAAACCCGGAGATGCTAGCTGCATTGTGGAAAGATAAAAGAGTTGTCCTGGTATTTATCAGGCATTTCGGTTGAATGATCAGCCGTCGGCAGGTTGCCGATCTAAATAAAAACATGAAGGCCTTTAAGAAAAAAAATGCTCAATTGGTGGTGATTGGCAACGGGCCGGAGCATTTTATCACGCCTTTCAGGGAAGATACCGGATACAAGGGTCCATTATTCACCGATCCTTCTCTGGAAACTTATAAAATCCTGGATTTTAAGAAAGGTCTTACCTCTGTGATAGGATTAAACCCACTGAAAGCGGGAATCCGTGCGCTGAGCACCGGTTTTTTGCAGAAGGGAATTCAAGGCCCACCTTTGCAACAGGGCGGGGTGTTGGTGGTTGGCCCCGGTAATATCGTACACTATGTTTATCGCAGTCAGAAAGCCGGGGACCATCCACCAACAGAAGAAGTACTCCAAGCTTGTGCACTGTAACACCTATTGCGGAGCCATGATTTTCGATCCCTAGAGACAGGATGTTCAGGATAAAAATAGAAAACAATCTTGTTAATCCTGTCGAAAAAGTCCCGCCACAGGCAGCTAAGTTCCTTCTTCAGAGATAAAATGAAGGGCCATTTCAAAGGCGGCGCGCGTGAACTTCAAAAGCTTTTCAAATTCTTCATCAGAAAGCTTTCTTGCAATATCATGGCCTCGATAAATATTGACGAATTCACGTTCCCTTTCAATATAAAGGGGCAGACGTCCGATTCCCCAGTCATCAAGAATTTTCCAAATCGCAGGGTTGTAGCTTCGGGTATATTTTATGATGAAAGGAATGGGATCATGGCGGGAATATAGGGCTGCCAGTCATAAAAAGTTACCTGTAACTGGGTCTTCGTTAAAAGTTATTTTCACAATTGAGTATGTTAGACTTTAACAGAAAGATATAGGGCATACAAGTTTTTTAGTACTTCCCGGATTCGTGGGCAGGGCCACGTCATTCTTTCGCATATCACTTTGAAATTCCACTATTTTAGTAAAATTATGAAATTTTCACGCTACGACGCTACGACGCAACGAAATTTATAGACAGCGTGGCGTCGTTGCGGCGTTGCGTGAGTCAATTTTTGTCCAGACATGATTGATGTAATGACTTTGACGACACCCTGGATTCGTGGGAAGTTTTGTTGATATTCGATTCCGATTCTGTTACGAATAGATCTTGTAAATATTCTCAGTGTATCCATATTCATCGAAACCCGAAAATCGATTCGGAGGTTACTTTATGAGCAAATATAAACCCTTTTTTTATCAGAGTGTCGAGAAATGTGTTGATGAAGTGATAAAAAGGGTCGGCAAGAATATTGTTCTTGGCATGCCGCTCGGGCTGGGGAAGGCAAACCATGTGGCAAACGAACTGTATAGACGCGTCAAGGAAGACTCGGGTATGAATCTTACCATAATTACAGCCTTATCCCTGGAAAGACCGACACCGACCACCGAGCTGGAGCGAAGGTTTATAGAGCCCTTCATTGAAAGGGTCTTTGGCGGGTATATTGATTTAGAGTACGTCAAAGCTCTCAGAAAAGGAGAGCTTCCGTCAAATGTCGAGGTAAAGGAATTTTACACCAAGGCCGGTGCATACCTCAAAATCCGACATGTCCAGCAGAATTATATCAGTTCCAATTATACCCATGCCTACAGAGACATATTGATAAACGAGGTCAATGTGGTGGCCCAAATTGTCTGCAAGGGTACGATGGATAACAAGACCTATTTCAGTACGAGCTGCAACCCGGAAGTCACCCTTGACGTGGTCGACGGTATGAGAAATCTGGAAAAGGCAGGAAAAAAAATTGCCATTATCGCTCAAATCAACCAGAACCTGCCGTTTATGTATGGAGACGCGGTGGTGGAACCGGAGCTCTTTACCGATATTCTGGACCATCCCGACTATAACTTCAGGTTGTTCAGCGCCCCGAAAATGGCGGTGACCTCCACGGATTACGCGATCGGGCTTCATGCGAGCTCATTAATAAAAGACGGGGGTACGCTTCAGATCGGCATCGGCTCCCTGGGGGATGCACTGTGCTACGGCTTGCAGTTGCGGCAGCAGCAAAACGATCAATATCAAGCCGTGCTGAAGAAATCTGAAATTGTGAATAAATTCAGCAAAACCATATACAATGTGGGCGGAGTTGAGGAGTTCAAACAGGGACTGGTGGGGTCGACTGAGATGCTGGTTGACGGGTACCTGCATTTGTTAAAATGCGGTGTTGTGAAACGAAAGACTTATAATAATATACATATTCAAAGACTTATAAACGAAGGCAAGATCAAGGAAAAGATAACCCCTAGGACCTTGACCGTGTTGCTTGAAGAAAAGGCAGTAAGACCCAAACTTACCCGGGAAAACTTTCAGCTTCTTCAGGAATTCGGTATTTTCAAGGAAGCGTTGCGCTTTGAGAAAAGTCATATTATTAAAGGAAAGATCCATATTCCGGCTGATTTGAACGATGAAAAGAACCTGGATAAGGTTGTTAAAACTTGCCTGGGTACAAAACTGAAAAAAGGAATCCTTATTCACGGCGGCTTTTTCCTTGGTCCCAACCGTTTTTACGATGAACTAAACAATATGACAGACGAGGAACGCCGGCAAATTCACATGACAAGCGTTCTCAACGTGAACCAGCTTTATGGAAACCGGTACGGAGACGAAGAACTAAAACTGCTGCAAAGAAGACATGGCCGGTTTGTCAATGCCTGCCTCATGGCCACACTGAGGGGCGCGGTTTGCTCGGACGGGCTGGAAAGCGGCCAGATGGTCAGCGGAGTCGGGGGGCAGTACAATTTTGTATCCCAGGCCCATGCCTTGCCGGATGGTCGTTCGATTTTAATGGTCAAGAGTACAAGGTTAAAAGGGAAAGATGTCAGTTCAAATATCGTCTGGAAATATGGGCATATAACCATCCCCAAGCATTTAAGGGACATTGTTATCACGGAATACGGCATCGCCGACCTGAGGGCCAAGAGTGACAAGGATGTCATTGCGGCCTTGCTGAATATCACTGATTCCAGATTCCAGGATGAATTGCTGCAAAAAGCAAAAAGTGCTCAAAAGATTCCAGATGATTATCAAATCCCCACACAGTTCAAAAATAATCTTCCTGAGCGGATTGAAAAAAATATGGCCCCTTTCAAGAAAAAAGGACTTTTCCCGCCCTTTCCTTTTGGCACTGATTTTACAAAAGAAGAGCTCGCCCTCGGAAAGGCGCTCAGGGGGTTAAAAGAAAAAATGGCTGAAGGTCTGGGCGGCAAGGCATCGAGTTTTGGCAAAGCCATGACGATAAGATCCGTACCGGAAAAAGCAAAACCTTATCTTCAAAGAATGCAACTGGATCATCCAACCACCGGAAAAGAGAAGATGATGCAAAAACTGGTTATTTATGCTCTCACTTCCAGTGGTGCTATTCGGTGAGTGGGATGGTTTGGAGCCTCTTAGTTGTGAATACGAAAACAACTACCAACCGATAACGAACAACGGACACTACCTAAAGAGGAGTTGTCATGTTAATCGATAGAAAAGATGGTATTCCGGATTTTGTCGCCATTGGGCGTAAGTACCTTAAAGTCGTTCACAGAAATCTTCCCACGCCTCTGTTGTATGAACAAATCATCAAGAATCGAGAAGGGCAGGTCTCCCATATGGGACCGGTTGTCGTGCGGACAGGAGATTTTGCGGAACGGTCTCTGACGGATAAATTCATCGTAAAAGAACCTGCCAGTGAAGAAAAAGTGTCCTGGGGTGATGAGAATAGGCCCATATCCGAAGAGCGGTTTAATAATTTGCTGTATCGTCTCCTTGCTTACATGCAAAACAAGGAAGTTTATGTTCAGTATTGTTATGCCGGCCGTGATCCGGATTATCGGACCTCCATTCGATTTATAACAGAAACAGCCTGGCACAATCTTTTTGTGCGAAATATGTTCCTTCCGATTCAGGATGCTGTAGACTTTGAAGCATATGATCCGGATTTTACGGTTGTTCATATTCCCGGATTCCATGCCATGCCGGAGGTGGACGGCACTGGTTCTTCCGCTTTCGTCATCGTCAGCCTGGGACAGAAAGCGGCATTTATCTGCGGCACCCACTATGGCGGTGAGATCAGGCAGGTAGTTTTTACCATTCTCAATTATCTTCTCCCTCTGGAGTCTGTTTTTCCCTTGCGCTGTTCAGCGAATATAGGGCCGGATGGGGATGTGGCCATCTTTCTGGGCCGGGGCGGAACCGGAAAGACAACCCTTGCGGTGGATCCGGAGCGAAGACTTATTGGCGATCATGCACACGGCTGGAGTGACAAGGGCTTATTTGATTTTGAACGGGGTTCCTATGCCAGGGTTTTGAAAATTTCAAAAGAAGAAGAACCGGAAATTTTTGCATGCACCCGAAAATTCGGCAGTATTTTGGAAAATGTATCCATCGATTTGGAAACCCGGCGGGTGGATCTGAACGATGACGCCCTGACGGATAATACCAGAGCTGTTTATCCGGATACCCACATTCCGAATGCAGTTGTTGAAGGTGTCTGTGATCACCCTCGGAATATCTTCCTGCTCACCTGCGACGCCCTGGGGGTCATGCCGCCGATTGCCCGCCTTTCACCGGAACTTGCGGTCTATGCCTTTTTATCCGGCTATACATCAAGATTCATTGAAACCGAATCCGGTCCCGTCGAAACCGATATCCGGTTTGACACCTGCTTTGGCGCCTCAGCATTGACATTGCCGGCACATGTCTACGGAAACCTGCTGATGGGAAAGATCAAAAAACATAACGTCTCCTGCTGGCTTCTCAATACCGGGTGGCTGGGCGAACCCAGGGGCGGCGGAGAGCGGATAAAAATCGCACAAACCCGTAAATTGGTCTACGCAGCTGTTTCCGGCCAACTGAACGATGTGGCCTACGAAACCGATCCTGTCTTTTCATTTGAAATACCAAAAGAATGCCCGGGAGTGCCGGCGGCAATTCTCAATCCTCGCAGGATGGCCAAAGACCAGGGAGAATACGAATTGCGGGCTGTTCAGCTGGCAAGAAAGTTTATGGAAGACTTTGCTCGGTATGAAAATGAAATGCCCGAAAATATGCGCACCATGCTTTTAGATGTTCTCTCCCTCGACGATTCGTTCGATATGCTTGAGGAGTTTCGCCTTTCCATATAGGGAAGCTGATTTGAACCTATGAACGCTTAACGTGTAAATACTACTACTTTAGAGGAGGAATTATGAAGAAATTACAAGAATTAAAAGATCTGGTTCAAGAGGCAATTGATAATGGTGCGACAAGCGTTGAACAAATTCACAAATCACTTGCAAAACAGCCGGTTGAAATGCTGAAAAAAATTAAGCTTTCCGGCGCTGCTGTGGGAAGATTAGAAGATTTTCAGAATGAAACGATTGGCAATATGTATGAATTCATTCGAACTGTGAATCAGAAGGTAGGCGAAATCGCAGCTGAATTATTAAAAACAATAGAAAAGGATCGGGGAACCAAGGACTTAAAAGATTCAACCCCCAAACAATGTGAAGCTACAACCAAAAGTGGCGATCAATGCAAGAAAAACGCTATTGCCGGTTCTGACTACTGCCATGTTCATCAGCTCAAATAATTTAAAATGTATCGGAATTTATACAATCTATTGGCCTCCGGCTCGCAGAGCCCACAGCTCGGAGAGAATCACAGTGTTTTTTGCGGCCATCCTCTTGGTAAGCCACAGGGCCCCAGTGAAATGAAAAAATGTTGTATCTACATTTTATATTGACATCATATTTTACAAGATTTTTGACTGCCATTACTTGAAAAGACACGCGGCAGCTTTTTCCCCAAGACTGCAACGTCCCTAACAAACCCAAAAATAATTTTTTGAATATCCAGGAATAGGAATAAACTGTGCCGATATAGGGCCCAGATATCTTTCATGACCAACTTGAGGAGGCGCAACCGAATGACATCATCCAAAAAGGTGGTAATGGCGGCCCAGACCATATAATCATCCCGATTGAAGGTGGGATCGATGTCGGCCAACACCCCTTTTAGCGTTACCAAGGCCTTCTCATACAGCAACAGGTCGGCGGAGAAGATGACCCCCTGGTAGGTAAATTTCTCAAACAGAAACTCAATGATCGAAAGAACCCCCATATCCGGTCCTTTAAGGTTGGTTATGGCCTCCTCAATGATCGCCTTGATCTTAGCACTCATGGCTTTGCTCGACGAAATCTGGCCTTTGGTAATCATGTCCGCCGCGTAAAAAACCGCCTTAGCGTTGCCCAGGATAAGTCCCAAGGTCAAAAGCGCCATGGTAAAGCGTTCCAGTCTCTGCAAACGGCCGAGCATCCCCCAGTCGTAAAATATGATCTTGGGGCGTTTGCCTTCGAAGTTATAGGCCAAGTTTCCGGCGTGGGGATCACCGTGAAAGATACTTTCGCTCCTCATATCCTGAATAGGCCGCAGAATGCAGATTTTGGCCAGGGTTGTGGCCAAGCGTCGCCTTTGCCTTGGCGAAAGATGTTCCACATCCGTAATTTTGGTGCCATCGATTCGGGACATGGCGGTCATGGACGGGGACGATGCGGGCAATCTTTCAGGTATGGCCAGTGTGGCATCCGAGCCATAATAGGTTCGGGCCGTATCCAAATTTCGTTGAAACTGAATTCTCCCAGTCCCCAGTCTTTTTGGCGTCTATCCAAAAACCTGACGAGGCGGTCTAATAATACCAGTTCGCCAGGCATGTATCTTTTGACCTTGGGCTTCACCATCTTAAGGACGCCCTCCAAGGTCCGTCTCCCTTTGCGAAGACGCACTTGAGCCGGAACAACCGCGCAGACACTTGCCTCGGCCAGAATCCGTTTCTCCGGAATGACGCCGCAATCAGGGCCGAGCGATTTTATTTCTTTGGCTAATACCGGCTGTAGCCGGCCGTAGGTAACGGTTTTTATGTTGTCCTCCAACCCGATCAGCGCTTGTTTGAATTCCGGGTCCAAACCGGGGCTTCGGCAGATTATCTGGCCAAGCTTCTGCAACGTCGGCATATCCTTTACCAGAGTATACAACCTCTCACCTAAAGGGGCGGAATGGGGAAGGCCAAGCTGATCTACGATTTTTTCGGCCAACCTTGTCAGGGGCAATCCCGACATCATAAAAATCATGCCTTCCAGCACTACGGCCTGAAACTTGGCATACGAGGCTGGTAAAAAGTTTTGCAGACCGGTCAAAAGCACCATTTGGCGAACAGTATGGTCCAGGGTCCCGCGGGATTTAGCCTGTTTGAGGAGATCCATCGTCCGATGGCGCATGACAGTGACGCTTGGTTTGTGGCCATTGATGGGTGTCAACACATTAAGGAAATTGCTCGTTAAAGATACAATTCCGCCTGATACGGTCGGTTCCGGGTGATTCATGCCGTTGTTTTTTCCTCCGCTTACACGTTCTTTTCTTTTTGGACCGATTTGCCTTTCTTTTTCAATTCCGTGACTTTAGAATTCGGCTTTTTGACCTTCTTATTGTTAAGTCTTTCTAATTTTTCCACTTTTTTGGTCAAAGAGTCGATTTTGGTTGTGAGATTGGCCACCTGTTCCTTGGTGGCAAGGTTCATTAGGTTAAGGGTGTGATTGATTCGTTGATCAATTTTTTCCCCTATCCATTTCTTTAAGTCGTCGGCGCGGCTCGAAATGTCTTTCTTAAGTTTACTGCCCTCGGATTCGGAAAGTTCTTGGTCTTTGACCAGTCGGTTGACCAATCTATCGATTTCATCCTCGGCCAAGGTCAGCCCACTCTCCCATAGTGAAACGTACTTCTTGCCATAGTCAACCAGGGTCCCCCCACCCTTTCGAAGCAACTGGATCAAGACACTGGACACCACATCGCCGTTTTTCATTTTTTTATCCCGGGCCAGGATTTGGGAAATAGTTGTTGATGTCAGGTCCTCACCCGTCTGGTTGTCGACCACGGTGATCTCTTGACCTGCCTTGATCAACCCTGAAATCTGGTCCAGCGTGATGTAATTTTTATCTGTAGTATCGTAGAGTTTGCGATTGGCATATCGTTTAATTTTGTGCATAACTTCCTCCGATCAAAGCCTTCAGCCGCTTTCCTTGCACGTGCCATTGAATCCATTTTTTGTGGGGCAACCATAAGTTCAATATAACGCATTGCGTTATATTGTCAAGGCTTTTTTAAGTGTTCACCGGTTCAGCATTCACCGTGAACGGTTACGATAAAAGTATTTCTCACGACCAGTGGGTTCAAACGGTTGCCAGTCATCTTCCGGCTGGGCCAGGCGATTTGCCACCACCCAGAGCGAATGGGGGTTAAATGACATGCCGATGTGACTTCCCAATATCTCAACGCTCTCGCATTGACCATTATTATGTTTATCAATATTTGAACTTCGCCAGGTGATTATGCCATCGGTTTTTGAATAGATTGACGTGGTCGGTACCGGCGGCGGAATTTGACACCTTTGCGGTTGATAGTCAAACCTTTTGCCATGGTCCTTTCCATTGATGCGGTTATAAAGCCACATTACATTACTGGCATTCTCAATGTCTGCATATGGGCTTCCGAGCGTGATTACAAATCTGACCATATGCGGGTACATCCGAGCCAATTCGCAAGCATAGACCCCGCCAAGGCTTTGTCCGACAAGGCTGATTTTTCCGTGTTTTTCAAATAGCCTGGAAATCCGCCACACCAAGTCCCCACCGACTTCGTCGGAATAGCCATAATTCGTTCCCTGCTTCCAACCGGATGTTTTGTAACCGCATCTATTCAGATACATTCGCATTGCTTTAGTGGTTAGATCATTCGCCAGAAAACCCGGAATAGCCATCACCATATGACCATCTCCTTTTGGGGCCAGCGACAAGATAGGTCGCGCAAAGTAGTGAGCACCCATCTCCCAAGGTGTTCGCGCGAATTCAAGCATCAAAAGCGTTTTTGAGGGAGGTTTGACGAGCACCTTGGAAACAGGTTCGTAAATAGTTTCAATCGGTTTTGCCGATTTTCGGGACCTGGAACCGGCAACCGCCGTAAGAAGCGCATCAAGCTCCTCCTGGAGACAGGCGGGGAAAGTTTTCGCATTCGGCATTGTGTCAGGACAAGAGGTGGTGCAAAATGTCATTTGGCCAAGGTAGCTTTGGACATTGATAACCGGTCCGTTCCCCTGCAAAATCGGTGAAGATCCGATAGTGAATAAAGCCTTTGCACCTGCAAAGTAGATGGGAACCTGTGGTCCGGGAACATTGGCTATCATTAAATTAGAATGAGATGCAAACCGGCTTGCCGGAGCGGTTTGAGCCGCAAACCGCGATGCAAGCGTTGCAATCGCAAATGGACTGTATTGGTTGTAGTCCGTGAGAATATCAGCATCGATAGCCTTATGGTATGCCTTGGATTCTCTGATGCTCTTATAAATCGCGTTAAACCGTTCCATGGGAGCATTTAAGTTCGTTGCCAGTGAAACAAGAGCGCTGGCCATCTGCTTGCCTTTTTCCCCTTTTTTTTTACCGGACCGAATCGAAATCGGCGCCGTTGCGATTAAAGGCTTATGAGGTAGTCCCCCTTGTTTCATCAGGTATCGTCGCATGGCCCCTCCGCAAATCGCCAGCACCACATCGTTGACAGTCGATCCCGGGATAGCCTTCTTAACATTCTTGATAGTATCCAGTGAAAACATTTTTACCGAAATATTGCGATTTCGGCAAACCCTGCCGTTAAATAATGTCTTCGGAGCTGTAGAAGAAAAAGGCGGGAGCCCTACCTGATCAATAACCAGTTTAGCACCTGCATGAAAAAATGATTTGGCAGTGTCAGCAAAAAGTCTGGTTGATTTGAAAGGTTGAAAAATCAATGAAAAATAGGATCTGGCCAACAGCTCAAAATCACTTGGAATTCGGTCAACTTCCCAGGGTTCCTTTTCAACGGGGGTATTTTCGGCTCTCGGTTCCAGGTCAAAAATCACGGAAAAAATACCCTTTCCCGAGCGTCTATCAATAATGGAATGATGTATCTTTTGGATGAGGGCCACGGATCCTTTTGGAACATCCGCTACATTATCCAGATCCTTGACCATGTATAATTCCCATAAAGGTCGATTCAGATCGAGAGGCTTTCTAATCAATCTATTAAACAGTGCCAATAATTGTTCCCAGTCGCCCGGCTTGGGCAAGGGCACATATTGAAGGTGGTAATCGAGGTCAAATTCGGGATCCATTGCCATATATGGAAGATCAAGTTTAAACGGGACAGTCACGAGTCGATCGCGGGATGTTTTTAATAAACTCAATCGAGATTTTATAACCTTTCGCGCTGACTCGCAACTAAAACCATCCGGAGCGGTCGATGGATCAACGATTATCATCCCGCTCATATGCATGGGGGTGTTAGGTGATTCCGCAACAAGAAACGAGGCTTCCGCAGTGCTGAGTTGTCTCAATTATCCTCCAGTACTACAAATCCGTTTTGCTCACAATTGGAATAATGGAATGGTGGCCTCAGGATCGTAGAAAAATTGCGGTTTACCCATAGAATGGCTGCAAAAAGCACCGTTATTCTCTCCGGGGCGTGGGCGCTACAAGCCGGATGCCAATAACAAGTCGAAATTCCAATACATTAATTTATTGGTGTGTCCATTATTGACTTTATTATAACGCTTCGCGTCATTTTTATCAAGATTTATTGTGTCCCGGCTTTAATTATCTCCTTGAGCGCAAGCTCTTTTACCTTGAGAATATCCTCATCCGAAAACACGTCGGACACTCCTGAAATGGCAGCCAGTTTCATGCCGTGTTTAAGGCCCATTCGATAGACTTCTCTCACTTTTTCCCATTCGGTGTCGCTGCCCACGGTAAAGGATTCAAAGCGTCCTTCAAGGGCTAGCACAATGGTTTCAGCAAGGCCGGCGTATGCTGTTTTTGGCGGCAGGCCGATATCTTTCATTTCAACATTATCTCCCGGAAGGAATATCTCTCCGCTTTGAATGACCATTACATCCGGACGTTTCGCCGCATCTTCCCGGGAAAAAATCAGAGGACGTGTTACATCCGTGATAACGCAGCCGGGCTTTACTCTCATGATGTCCAAGATTTTACCGGCTCCCGAGCTTGCCGCGATGATGACGTCCATGTCCATTAAGTACTTGTCAGCCCTTGTCGAAACATGAAGTTTTACTTCAGGAGATTCTTCTCGAATGGACTCCTGTAAAGCGAGCAATTTGGCTATGTTTCGGCCCACCATATGGACGTGTTTAAAGGCTTTTGCCAGCAGGCGGGAACAAATCGCTCCCACAGGGCCTGTGGCGCCGATGACCATTGTTGTGGCATTGAGCATTTTTCCTTTTTCAACCTTGATCAACCCCATGCGGCGCACGGCATCCGAAGCGGCCCAGAGCGCCGCTGACGCAACATAGCTGTTTCCTGTGGTGATGGGCAGCACGGCATGTTTGGCCACCTCCACACCGGTGTCTTTCATTGCCTTGGGGAGCATACCTATTCCCATGATCTGGGCGCCCAGTCGTTTTGCGGTTTTGGCCGCCTCCAGAATACGGCCGGTCGTAAATTCAGGGCTGTGGGACTGCATTTGTTCCGGTGTTTCGCCAAGGGCAATCAGCCATCCTTGCGCTTCAACACCGGTCGGTGATTTGATGCCGGTTACCTTGGAATAAACAAAGGGTGGCGCATAAGCTGCAACCCTTTCCACCGTATCCATGACTCCCGGAACCATATCGGATAAAATTTCAATGGGTTTAACTTTTTTCAAATATTCCTGTGAAAGCGGGTGGATGACATAAGCAAAACGATTGACCCGCTTGGGTTCGCCGGACGGATATACAATCCTGGGGTCCATTTTCTGTTCGCTGATGATTTCCAGCAAATCGTCAGGTCTGACCCGGCCTGACGGTATATCCAAAGCCGCAAGAATCATGGCCTCCAGCACGCTCGTTCCCACAACTTTTTCAAGAACTTTCGGGGTGGTGTCGATGATAACATCAACGCCTCTTTCCTTGAGGAACTCAACCCTGTCATCATAGGCAGAGGAAGTGACAATAATTTTGCCCTTCAAATCATCAACCGTATAATCTTCCAGATAGCTGAAAAAATTATAATACGGGACCACGATGATATGGGCTTTTTGCACGGCTTTGCGCATAATATATTCAATTACTAAACGAAAAGGCATGGCCGCGGAAGAAAAGCGTTTGCTGGGTACCCATTGCAGCACGCCATGAATTCCGCCGGCGTACAATTCAAGGTCTTTGATGGAATTTAAAAACTTCGGGATCCCGTTTTCAAGGACCGGGTCGGCAAAGGTGAGATTATCCGTGTATTCGGACATAACTTTTGCTATTGTGGAATTCACCATTCCCGAGAAAAAAAACACTCTTGCATTCGTAAAATAATTACCTCCGAATTGAAACTGAAGATGACGCAAAGACCATTCATGCGCCACGCTACGCAAAGTATCTCCAGTCGTCACGGGTATTTGTAGTTGAGATCCCAGCTTTTGCAATTCTTTGGTTTCTTTATTCAGAATGCCGGGTCCAATGGTGTAGGGAAATTTAACATACCCCAAACCGACAGCATCTGCCTTTTTATTCCATTGCAATAGCAGGTCTTCAGCTTTTTCAAGGTTGCCATCCGTGCCAAAACGCCTGATATAAAAATTGTGATCTAAAAATTTCCCCTTAAATTCATAATCGTCGTTGCTTGGTCCCAGACTGATATTTACAATTTGTTTCACATCGGTCTCCTGGTTTTTATGGAAGCCATAAGTTCGGAAGCTGGAAAACCGGGAGGCTATAAAATGGCTTCAAACATCTCGGCCTCCCCGCTGCCAACCTCTCTATCCTCCAAGCATTAGGCCCTTAGTCCATTCTTCCTGGCTGCAAGCGCAAGCTCTCTCACCTTGTCGATGTCTTCATCCGTAAACACCCCATTCACCCCTGAAATGGCGGCAAGTTTCATACCGTGTTTAAGACCCATTTTATAGATCTCTCTCACCTTTTCCCATTCGATATCACGCCCGATGGTAAAGATCTCAAAGCGTCCTTCCAGAGCCAAAACAATGGTTTCAGCAAGACAGGCATAGGCAACTTTGGGGGGCAAACCGATATTTTTCATTTCCGGATTACCCGGCAGTTCAATTTCTCCGGATTCAATTACCAGCACGTCGGGACGTTTGGCAACGTCTTCGGGAGACAGGTCAAGGGGACGCGCTACATCCGTAATGACACAGCCGGGCTTGACTTGCATGATATCAAGGATGGCTTTACCGGCGCCGGAGGTTGCCGTGACAATGAGGTCCATATCTTTCAAAAATTTTTCGGGATTGGTAGACATTCGAACATTAACATCCGGGTCCTCTTGGTGGATCGCCTCTTTTAAAGCCAGCAGCTTGGCGGGATTACGGCCCACCATGCAAACTTCTTTAAAGGCCTTTGCCAGCAAGCGGCAGCAGACCGAACCAATGGCGCCGGTCGCCCCGAAAACCATTGTTCTGGCCTTAATTTTCTTTCCTTTTTCAACCTTGATCAATCCCATTCGACGCACGGCGTCCGCGGCGGCCCAAAGTGCCCCGGATGCGCTGTAGGAGTTGCCCGTGGTAACGGGAATGTCCGCTTTTTTTGCCACGGTCACCCCGGCGTCTCCCACTACCTTGGTAAAGGCACCAAGTCCCATGATCTGTGCGCCCAGCCGCTTTGCCGTATTGGCGGCCTGTAGCAATCGCTTATAGGTAAACTCGGGACTATGGGCCAGCATTTCCCGGGGAGTCCCACCCACACTGATAAGCCAACCTTCCGCTTCTACGCCAGTGGGTGATTTTACTCCGGTCACTTTTGAATAAATCATAGGCGGCGAGTAGGCCATGACCTTTTCGACTGCATCCATGAATACGGGAGGACTCACCTTTGACAGAATTTCAATGGAATCGACCTTCTTAAAATATTCCTGTGAAAGCGGATGGATAACAAATGCAAACCGGTTTACCCTTTTGGAGTCCCCGGAAGGATATACAATCCTGGGATCCATTTTCTGATCGCTGATAATTTCCAGCAAATCATCAGCCCTGACCTGGTCCCGGTTCCTTCCCAGGGCCGCAAGGATCAAAGCCTCAAGGACATTGTGCCCGACAACACGCTCTAGAATTTTAGGGGTTGTATCAATAACGACATCTACGCCCGCTTCCTTCAAAAAATCAATGCGATCATCATAAGCAGTGGAAGTGATGATGGTTTTACCTCCCAGTTCTTCAAGCGTTGCCTTTTCTAAATACCCAAAAAAGTCATAATACGGGACAGCGATGATATTCGCTTTTTGCATGGCTTTTCGTATGATGTATTCATTCCAGGCCCGTATCGGCATGACTGAAGATGAGAGGCTTTTGCTGGGGACCCAATTCAGTACTTCATGAATACCACCGGCGTACAATTCAAATTCTTTGATAGAATTTAAAAATTTTGGGATCCCGTTTTCAAGAACCGGATCGGCAAAGGTGATATTTTCCGTGTATTCGGACATGACTTGGGCAATTTTGTGCTGGTCCAGACCGGAAAGAAACAGCACCCTGGCATTATTAAAATAGTTGCCGAATTTAAACTGGATAAAGCGAAGAGACCATTCAAAAGCAACCTCACGCAAGGCACTTCCCATGGTTACCGGAGTTTGAATTGTGGACGAAAGTTTATTTAATTTTTCAGCATGCTGTTGCGTCGAATGCATTGGGCCTATGGTTTTAGGAAATTTCATATTACCCAGCCCCAGGGCGTCTGCACGGTTATCCCATGCCAGCAACATTCGCGCTGCTTTATCCATGTCGCCGTCGGCTCCAAAGCGTTTGATGTTAAAATTCTGGCCTAAAAATTCCGTTTCAAATTCGTAATCTTTGCTGCTGGGTCCAAGGCTGATGCTGACTATCTGTTTCACTGTTTCCTCCAGGTTGCTTGCGGGTTGATTATCCCATAACCAGATGCCCCAGCCCCTTTTCCCTTAAAAAGCGTGGATACAGAGCATAAGCAGGTTTTAAAATCGGAAGGAGTTTAATGGTCTTGGGGACATTACCTTTGGCAATCACCTGCCGGCGGGTTAAGGCCGATACCAGATTGGCTTTGCCATGCCAGAATTTATGAGCGAAATCCGCATTCATGGTCATGGTGACTTCAGGGCTTCCTTTGAAGTCTCCTTTATGGATGATTAAATCCTTTTTTCCGGCATCAATTGTAATGACCGCGGCAGGGTTTTTGTACACGAACTGAATGCAAAGATCGGTTTTTTGCAGGGCAGGGCCGATTTCTGGATTATTTTTCAGCTCTTCATAAAAAGCCATAAAAACACTGTACAGCACATCTGTATCTTTAAAAACATTTTTCATTTCCTTTCCGCCGCGTTTTGACGCCAGCGGACGCAGGTCTTCTTCCGATACGGGCAGCGGTTCCACTCGGGTGTAGTATAATTTTTTGACGATTTTGATTATCGCATCACGATCGGGTTCTACGGGATTGTACAACATGGCGCCATCTTCCATGGCGGTAGCGGCCACCTGCTCCAGTTTGGCCAGGTTGTCGGTGATCCCAGCATCTTTCAAGTTAAGCGGCATTTTAGTTAAATACGAAAGTTGGCGGGTTAAAATCCGTATCTTTTCCACGCCGGCTTCAGCGGCTTGCTTACTGAACCATTGATCGATAAATAGCAGATTGCCGAGCGCTTTTGAAGCAAGGCCCCTTGCCCTGAAAGATTGGGTATCAATCCAATCCCTGAGAGAATCCACTGGAATTAACTTATTTTTAATAAAGTCCAGCCGACCGGATTCCAGCATGCTGCGGCTTTCACGAATTGCCTGTGGAAATGTGACACCCAAAGCCATGGCAATATCTGAATAACGCGCCAGTCTGGATTTTAAATTAAACTGCATGACTTCCGGCAAAACCAGTGCATTGGCCAACCCATGAGGAATATGATAAACTCCGCCAAGCGCATGGGAGATGCCATGCACCATGCCCACCATGGAATGCGAAAAGGCCACGCCGGCAAGAAAACTGCCAGCAAGCATAGCACCCCGGGCCATAAGGTCCTCGGGATGGGCACAGACCTGAAGGATATTGTTGCTGATAAGCTTGATTGCATGCAGCGCCAGGGCATCGGAGGCAGGCGACCATTCCTTGTCCACATAGGCTTCAATTGCATGGGTCAGGGCATCCATGCCCGTTGCGGCGGTCAGTTTGCCCGGCATCGAGACGGTGACTTCGGGATCAAGGATCGCCATCCGGGGCAGGAATTGCTCTTCGGCAAAGGGCAGCTTGACATCATTATCCGGATCGGCAATTACCGCCACCTTGGTCACTTCCGAACCGGTTCCCGCCGTGGTGGGGATGAAAATTGCCGGCAGCAGCTCCTCATTTCTGTCCAGAAGGTAGGCGCCCATGTGATCTTCTACCTTGCCGCCTTTGACAATGAGAATGTTGGCGACCTTGGCCGTGTCGATGACGCTGCCGCCTCCAATGGCGATGATCATATCGCATTTATGCTTTTTGGCCAGCAGAGCGCAGCTTTTGACGGTTTTGATGGTCGAGTTGGGCGGGACGTTGTCATATTTGCAGACAATTTCGATGTTGGTGTTTTCAAAGCCCTTTTTGACGATATCCACTGGGCCTGTTGCCGAAATGCTTGATGGAATTGTCGATGTTGCCTAAAATTCCAATACCGTAAACGAGCCTGGTGGGGAGTGTAAATTCGAAATATTCAGGTAGCATGGCCTATCCTTTCTATACCTATGGAATTCAATTGTTATTCATTCAGCGCTTTCATAATCCGCGCGACATCCTGCACTTTAGTGTCTTTTTCTAACCGCTTGTGGGAGCCGCAATATCCGGAGCCCGGCAAGGCGCGGTTTTTGCACTGATTGCCTTTTTTCGTAGTGGCCTTGCATTGGGCGGGACCTGTATCATGAGTCTTACTCGATTTTTTTTCACCTTTTGACATTTCCGTGCTTAGCGTTTCTTGATACCTATCATGCAAAACAAGTGGTTCATCATATATCTTTCCGGACTGTACCAGCCCCAGAAGACGGTTAAATTCTTCTTCGAAACCTTCTAAAAGGACTTCCGGATCCGGCATGAGCCTCTCATCGGAAGCAATACCTACGGTAACCTTTCCGTCATAGCTGAAAATACTGACACCCAGTCCGACCATGCCGGATCTGGGCACCCAAAACATAATATTGCTTATCTTTTTGCCGGCAAAATAAAGGGGCTGCTTCGGACCCGGCACATTGGTGAGAACACCTGAAGCTTTATTGCCGAACATATGAGCCGTTCTCTTGGTGATATTGGCCGGTAAGAGACCCATGGCGCTAAGAAGTCCGAAGTTTATAAAGGCATCCGGCGATTTCTTAAGGTGGTCCATTCGCCGTTTTACTTCCTTGAGCCGCAAGATCGGATCGTCAATATATACCGGCAGAGCAAGAAAAACCAGGCTGAACCGGTTGCCGAGCTCGAATTCAGTTCCTGGTTTTCGAATGTTGACCGGAACCGCTACCCGCAGGTCAAGCTCATTTACAGGCGTATTCCTGGTTTTCAGATATCGACGCATCGCACCGGTAACCGTGGCGATTAGCACATCGTTTAGGGTCGCCGTGCTGATCGCTCGTCCAACCGTTTTAATCTTGTCGAGCGACATCGGTTCGGTCCAGGCAACGCGTTTTCGAACACCCAGCTTGCCTTTAAACGGTGTTTTGGGGTCCGAAGGCATGATTGTAAGTTTGGTAAGGATGGAAACTAGATCCGAGGTCAAACCGGTGGTGGTATTGGCGATCTCTTTCAGGTGGGATGGATCGGATAAGGTTTTTTCGCCTTCTTGCAGCAGTTTTGAGCCATAATTTTTCGTTGTGTTTATTGTTCTGGTTATCGTGCTGATTATATTGCCAACCGGAAAAAAGGATTTAAGGGAATTGGAATCCCGTCGCTTTTCAGGTTGATATTGCGGCCATGGGGCGTCAGGTTCAGTGTCCGCGGTGGAAAGCATGACATGAACCAGCGCAATGCCGTCGGCAATGCAGTGGTGAATCCGGAAAAAGACAACACATCCTTTCCCATAGTTTTCAATAAGGTGGACTTGCCACAAAGGTTTGTTCGGGTCCAGTGGCGTGGTCATTAAATTGCTGATCATTTCCTGCAGGACAGCCTTATCCCCCGGCGCCGGCAGGGCTACTCGTTGAAGGTGGGATCTAAGATCATAATTTTTGTCGTTTTCCCAATTCGGAACACCCACACCTGAAACCGGTCTTACGACCCGCTTTTGGAACCGTTTAAAGGACGCCAAACGACTTTCGATGGTTGCATAAAGGCGTTTGAAATTCACAGGCTCTTCAAATTCCATGAACGCTGTTATGATCATCAAATTGGTGGGCTCATCCATGCAGAGCCAAAAATTGTCGGCATTGGTCATGGTCTCAGTCATTGGATCCCTCCTTATAATAATTCATAAGCCACCCCGACCTATCGGGATGAGAATTTAAAGGGTTCTACGGTTACCGCGCGGGCATGCGTGATGGGTGCAAACTCGATCGATGCCGGCGGCTTATGAATTGAATCAGCGGCCACCAGCAGAGGTGGCCCCGGCCCCTTCCAGGGGCCAT